>NZ_JACART010000029.1:0-98161 GCF_013386445.1 Pseudomonas sp. P7759 | reverse complement strand
AGACATTGTTGAAGATAAGAGAATGGGTGAGAAAGGCTTTGAAAAAGTTAAAGGCGCAA
Organism: Pseudomonas sp. P7759; assembly: GCF_013386445.1. Lineage (NCBI taxonomy): Bacteria > Pseudomonadati > Pseudomonadota > Gammaproteobacteria > Pseudomonadales > Pseudomonadaceae > Pseudomonas > Pseudomonas sp. P7759. The sequence continues at coordinate 98,102 of NZ_JACART010000029.1, read as the reverse complement.
ACGAGAAATTCACAGGCTCATTAAAATTTCAGAGTTTCAAATAAGGAATTTTTTAAAAGGGTATAGAATTTTATTGCAAAGGGGTTGATGCGTTTTTCGCTTAACCCTTTTCTTTTTATTTGCAAATGCTATAATTTGGATAACTAGAAGAAGGTGAGCAACATGAAGAAGGAAAAGATTAGGTTAAATTTCTTACAGAGATTTATAATTATATACGCAGGTATCTAAACGTTGCCAATTGGAAACGTTCTCGTACAAGGTACGTCAAATGTTAATACTGCGTATTATGATGCTCACCTGATTCTCTTTCACGTCGCGCCATTCATTTTTGGATTGATTACGTTGCCAGTTTTTTATTTAATCAATCAGATTGATTACAAACCAAACTTTTCCAGTCCTGATGTTTACGATAAGCGAATCAAAGCGTTCAAGTTGATAATGAATATCCTGGTATGGGTTTTCATCTACAGGGCATCCATGGTCATGTTGTTCGGAGTGCCATTTTGGAGCTTTGCGGGGGAAACGGCAGTTGTGAAGTTTTTCCTCCATGAATTGTATTACGTCGATCTTACACAGATTCAAATGAGCTTTAAGAGAAGTGATCCTTCAGCAATGTTCGGCTCTATGTTTGCGTTTACAATAATTTGGCCGATTACTCTCCTGGTTGGAATGTTCACTTTGGTGCTGATGAAAAATAGAAGCTTACGCAATGACAATAGAAGAACTGCATGAATACAAATGTTGGGATATGAAAAGGCCACTCTTCAGTGGCTTTTTTATTGGGGATAATTTTTCGAGGTGCATTACGGCTTTGCCGTAGAGGGGAGATTTATCTGGTTTTGTACGTTGGTAATTTATTGAGAGCGCTCAATGGTAGGGAAGTACAGTAAAAATCTAACAAAGCATTTATATGCGGTTTAGGCAGAATCAAAACTTGTTCATTGGGGGTAATCAAATTTTTGCTAGGTAATATTAATCCGGTTTGGATGGGTAGAATCAGTTCGCATGAGTTGTTCATAATGGTAATTGTTTGTTTAGTCTAATTATACCATTCTGGTTTTGCCTTATTTGCCATTAGCGAAAATATTCATAATTATTTATTAAGTGTTTATGAGGTGGATATGAATTACTTATTAAGTAATTATGAAATACTTATTAAGTGGTTCTTAAATCATTGGTTTTTACGGGTTGGATACGGGTTGGTGAGGCTTCCGCACACGTCCTGTGTTGAAATTGGCAGGGCAATGCCTCGCAAAAAAGACCAGAATTCAACACAGAGCGCCTATGCTTGAGCGCTAATAGGCGGTTTCCACGGTTGAAAAGGAGAGGGTGGGTGATGAAGGAGTCGTACAAGCTGTTGGTGACACTCAACAAAAACGAGCTTCGCCCTTTGCTGGATGAAAAGAAGATCCTGCTATCTAGTTTGTACAGTCAGGCAATAGCGCACTGCATTGACCACGCGACCAAGCACCGTGACTACACGCTATTCGTGCCTTTGGTTGAGGTCTTCGATACACGCGACTACAAATTGTTCGTGTCAGGTTGGGTTTGTGAACGGCTTGGGTTATTGAGCAAGATGGGACCGAACGGAGCTGTCTTTGCTCGTAGTGGGAATCCGCCGAACGAGCGCATGAGCTGGAAGGTAAGTCTTGAAGAGTTCGCGGCAAGGAAATTCAAGATTGCTTTGCCCGTGAAAAAGCTAGTCCACGACACCAAGCCGGTCGAGAAGGGTAGGAAGAGCCCCAAGAAAATAGACATGCTTGATTCCTGGGCGCGGCTACCTGGGAGTTACGGTAGCGGTAAGCGCTAAAATCTGTTTCTGATGCATTTATGAAGTAGATGTGAAACCCCTATGAGGCTCTTCATAAGCATTGAGCAAATGGCTATGAGCTGGTTCTGAGCTGTTGATGAAACGCATGTGAAATGGTTCATAAGGATTTATTAACCACGTCAGAACTGTTTCATAAGTGTTTATGAAGTGCTTAATAATGTGGTGGATCATGAATTAATTTTTGGCTTCAGTAAAATGATTGATCCATGGTTTTTAGACTGAAGGGATATCAAAACCTTTAATTTACTGATTTGCGGATATCAAAGCCAAAAAAACAGGAATCTCTTCCTGTTTATTTTCTAAGATCACATTATATTTACTTAGTAAATCCTTTCTGGCGGAATTTCTTTATACGGTTCATTTGTGGATTCCTCCACAAAGCATTCCTCTGTAAGCATTCCATGCTCGTAAAGCTCCATCAGCTCTACGTCTCCATCAATGAGATCTTCAAAAGCTTGTTTTCTGTTTTTATCGAAATTATTCATATTTTCAATGTCATCTTCTTTTGTTGTTGTATGGGTGTGGCAGTCTCTACCTGGATGTCGTGGCTGCTGATGGTCGGCGGCTTCACCTGTGGCGTGGAATCCACTTCAGAGCGAGATAGGCGCTGTTTGATGAAGTCAGAGACGGGTAGGGTGGGGTCGAGTTCGTACTTTGCTTTAAGGTCATTCTCAAGCTTGTAGATGATCTCGTTCGCTGTGCGATCTGCATCTGCTGCGGCTTTGAAAACCTGATCAGGCTTGTCTCTCAAGCCCTTTAATGCCCAACCCACATCGTAGGTTTGGTGGTTCTTGAAAAAGGCATCGTCTAACTGGTCGCGCATGCCATCGGTGATGTTGAAGTTCAGGTGCTTAATCACGGCTTGAGCTGACAGATTAGCTACCAACTCTTCATAGGCCCTGTGTTCATCACTCAGAGCATATTTTGCGAGGCTTTCACGGTTCTTGCGACTGGGTACTCCGTATGAGTGACTGACCTCATGCAATAGAGTGGATAGCTCGTGTAGGTCGCTCTTGAAGTAGCTAGACGGGGCAAGGTAGATGGTGTCTTCACCTGGGGAGAAGTAATTGCTGTGTTCCGCCCCTGCGTGCCTTTTGAGCGGTGTGGGCATGGTATCCATTACTGACTGAAGCACGGTCTGTACTTCTGACGGGGTAGGGATCTTGGCGCGCTGCGCCATCTGCGCTTTTATCTTCTCGGGTAGCTCGCCCGTGAACTGCTGCAGGTTGAAGACAGGGGATAGCTTTGAAGCACGTCTATAGATGGCTTTGCCTTCCCCATTGGGCTCCTGGTCATCGTTACCCCCAGTACCTGGCTTTTCGCCGTCTTTTACAAAGCCGATCTGCATACCGAAGTTGTGAACAACGAAGTCTCCCTTCTCGCCCTTGTTTGACAGGCCAGCGTCGTAGCCCTGTTTCGCTGTGAGGTAGTAGGGCAGTTCAAAGCCTTTCTCTTTCCCTAGCATGGACAGAAGCATGGAGTTTTCGAGGTTGTAGACTGTTCCTGACATGGGATTCAGGTATCGGATTTTGAAGCACGGCGAATTCCACACCGGCACGTCTGGATTTTCAGACTTGAGCATTGCGCAGATGCTATCGACCTTCCCCGCTAGGAATCCCTCTAGCTTCTCTTTACTGTTGTCGATGTACTCCTTTTTTTCTTTGTATGATTTTCGTTTAGCTACTGCCATTTGAATTCAGTTTGTTATATGAGTGATTTTACCATTTGTATTTTAGAAGGCATTCGCTACGCGAAATAAAGACTGGGACACCGTATTGAGGCAAACTGTTAGGCATTGCAGGGAAAAGCAATTTTTAAGCTATATCTGCCGGGTTTTGCAGGCACGAAAATATTTCTAGGATCGATCTTGATTGATCCTCAAGACTGGAGCTATGGTTTTGCCTCAAACCAAAATTGAGTGATTCAAATGAAAAGGATTTTGACTGCTGTAGTTATCTCCCTGTGTGTAGCTTCTGCAAGCCATGCTGACGACCGTTTCACCTTTGAGAAGTACCCAGCCTCTGCGGTTTCCAGCAAGGCTCTAGCAAAGGTAGATTGGTCGAGTAACAAAGCCCTACAAGGGCAGTGGCGCATAAAAGAATCTATCGAAGGCGCCGTTGGCAAGAAAGCCGATTTTGCGGGGCACTTTGTGGTCGCTACTTATGGTTGCGGCACGGGATGCCAAGCCACGGTCTTCGTAGATGTGAATGATGGGAAGCTCTACAAAGCCCCAATGCAATTCCCAAGCGAGTCAGACGCGCTTGCCCCAGCTAATGGTGGGGTTGCCCACAAAGCCAGTAGCAATGCAATATTTATGAGCGATTTGCGTTACTACAAAGCTGGTAGCCCTGACATGATGCAAAATGACGGCGTTGTCTTGTGGAATGAAAAGGCAAAAAAATTTGAACTTGTAGCAAAATCCAAACCTTTTCTAGTGAAGATGGATTGACCACTTTTCAGATTTAAATGATTTCATGTATGATCAAATCACAACCCATTTAAAGGTACGCACAATGTCGAAGCTTGCAGAATTCCGTCAGCTTGAAAAACACCTTGCAGAGCAAATGGCCCAACTGGAAGCCTTGAAAGGTGACGCTGGTTTGGCTGAAGAAATCAAATTTGAAGAGAAGCTGCGCAATCTGCTAGGTCAATATGGCAAAAGCTTGCGTGACGTGATCGCAATCCTCGATCCAGCTTCGCTTAACCGCAAAGGTGCTGCTGCTCCTGTAGCTGCCAAAGCAACCCGTCGCGAGCGTGTGGTTAAGGTTTACAAGAACCCGCACACTGGCGAAACAATCGAAACCAAAGGTGGAAACCACCGTCAGTTGAAAGAATGGAAGAGCGAGTTCGGTGCTGACACCGTTGAATCGTGGTTGAGCAAGTAACACCAGCTATCATGCCGCCGCAACGGCGGCATGTGCCTCACCTGTTCTCCTTCTGCCCCTAAATCTATGATGACGTAATTGGGTGTACTATCCCATACTCATTGCGTTTGAACAGGGGTACGACAAGGATGAACAAGGCCACAGCCGCTTTTCTATGGATTTTTTTCTGCGCTGCCTCTCAAGCCCAAGAATTCGACTTCAATGGTGCCGTGTTGGGAATGAAGCTCACTGAGTTTCAAGCTCTTCCCGTAATCAATGGAAAGCTGACCCCTGACGGTAAGGCCGGTTGGTGCGACCAGAGAGCAGGGAAACTGGTGTGTCATCGCGTTGGGGATGATCCATTTGGGCAAATCTATGGTCCTGCATTGGGCGACTACCACTTCGACAAAGACAAAAACGGTGAGCTTCGCCTTTACATGATTATGCTCATGGCCGACCGTAGAAATTATCCGATTGCTGAGTCGGGACTTACCCAAAAATGGGGGGCTGGCAAATCGGTCGTTTCAACTGCAACCAACGGACTAGGGCAAGAAATCAAGGCAACTACTCTGAGCTGGAACAAGCCGGATTCCGCTATCACGCTTGAGGCCCCTTGTGGGAACGTCAAGTACCTTTGCCTGACATACACGCACAAATCCCTAGCTAAAGATGTAGCAGGTTCAGTACCGCCTTCAGGTTCCGGCTTCTAAGACCGTGACGAAAATCATTCGGCGGGTTTTCTATATTTTCTGACCTTATCTAGAAAGCTTTTTGCCGGTTTGAGTGATGAGTATTTTGAATACAAGGCGTAGGAATCCATCATAGCCTTGTCTCTCTGAGCTACAGGCAATAACTGAAAAGCATCAGTTGTCTTTTGACTGGTTTTGGTTAGTTGAAATACCGCATTCCATACCGCAGCTGAATATTTATCACTGATAGATCCGCTGCCATAGGTAGAGGAAATCATTAGAGCGGCACTACCTTCTCCCAGTAAAAATGCCTTTTCGTAGTATTGAATAGCCTTAAGCGCTTCTACAGAAGAATTACTTTCTCTATAGAAATCTGCGTGTCTATTACCTAATTCTCGAAGCGCTGCTATCGACCCTGCTTCACTAGCTTTGGTTAGGTAGCTTTCACCTATAGTAGTGTTCTGTGGGACACCTTTACCGTCCAGGTAAGCTCGCCCAAGGAAATACATAGCGTCAACGTCGCCCTGGTCAGCAGCTAGCTTGAAGTAGTGCACTGATTTGGCATCATCCTTGAAATCCTTTTGGAGGTAGGCCATTCCCAAGATGAGCTGCGCACGGTAGTCACCTTTATCTGCATAGGGCTGAAGAGCCGAAGCGGCTGGGCCAAACTGACTCTGAGTGTACAGAGACATTCCTTGCTCGAGGGTAGGGGGCTTATCGCAGCCTACAAGCATCATGGCTACCAAAACCGCAGAGTACAGGCGCATCCAACACCTCGGGCCGAAGGGATGAGTGCAGCATAGACGCTGATCTGTCTACAGTAGGTAGGGCTGGTATTCATCACCCCCTGAAATTGGCGGCTTTGACCTCGTTCAAAGTGAAGCTGATGTGATACTCGAAAAGCGAGACGTTCGGTACTGCCACGACTGCATGACGCAAATTCTGGCTAATGTCCTTTGCGACAATGACTCCCTTCACCTTCGTTCCTCCTTCCCTGTTCGTAATCAGCCAGCCCATGTACCGGCTTATCTGGCCTATGGCTTTGTCGGCTACGCGACCGCGTTTCAGCTCAAAGACGACATAGGCGCCATCGCTGTCTATTGCCAGAATGTCTATAGGGCCAACACCAGTGGGGTATTCAACGCCGTCTCGTCCTTGGTCATCGACGTATAGGCGCAAGCTTTTGCCATCAACAGACAGTGATTCGATGTTATGAGCAATGAAGTCTCGCAACTGCCATTCCAGCTCAAAGACGCTGCCCCGAGCATCGTCAGGCGTTTCATCACCTTCCTGCTCTAGCTCTTCGTTTTCCAGGTCTTTAAGTGCCGTTTGCGGCGTTCCTGGGTGAAGGATCAAAACCTGTGTCTCGGTTTCTTCAATGACCCAACCCATGCGGGCAAACCCTTTACGAAGCTGCTGTGAGTTAGCTTCGTTAGGGTTCATTGGAGGGGCTTCAGTTGGGTTCTGCCTGCACCACTCTTTCATAGGGAAGAGGCCGTTGGCACCTTCTTGACCCGCTTTCACTATCAGGTATTTCTTAGGTGGCTGCATGAGCTGACTCAAATCCTTTCGTAGCGTAGTAGCGTAGATTACCCAGTTTTGCGACCAGAAAGGTCAATTGTTCTGGCTATTTCCTACCGAATAACTTGCATGTGAGGGTCAGATTTAGCGTCGAAACTCAGATCAACCTGTGGTAGATTTCAGAGAATAAGTGATTTCACGGAAAATAAAATGGCATATGAAACTGGGTTGGGAAATAGGAATTCGTGTGCAGTGATTCTTGATCCATTTTACTTATCTAAAATGATGGATGAGGAATTTAAAGCGTCTGGGGAAATACAAGTTCACCATTTAAATCGACTTGCTAGCTATCTAAATTCTGTCCGTGATTCATTAGACACTAAAATTAAAGGGCTTCGTGATTCGGATATTTATCATGAGCAAGCTCACTACCAAAAAATAGCAGATGATCTTAAGCTTGAAATCGACCTTATCACCGAAGAGGGTAGGTCTGATGACAGTAATCTTAATGATAAATGGTGGTCTGCGCATTTAGTTGCTGAGAACGCAAAAGATCGGAATGTAGGCGAACCACTTAATCAGGAACGATATCAAGATTTAGCATCGGTCGAAATCCACGGGTTTTTAAAATTCGTTGAGAATGGACCCGGTTTGCGTCTCATCCAGCCTAATGCGCTGGAGCTTTTTGCTGAAATTGCAAATGGACTTCGATTTAGTGGTGGTTTAGAAGCAGTCAATGAATTTATATCTAGACTCACCACTTTAAGTCTTGAGGTCAGCAGGTTTGAGTCCGCTTTTGTAAAAATATACAATCAAATTGACTTGATAAGAAACGCTTTTTCTTCGCAGAAAATAACATACATCAATGGCGAGATTGATTACGCAAAAATATATAGAATTCTCAAAAAGAATTTTGGTTATGACTACCCGCATAGCTTGATATGGTGGGGGGCAGTTGTTTATACCGCGATGAATACGACGGAAACTCTGGAAACCTATCAACCCTCCACGCTTCAAGTTGGCTTGGGTTTTGAAAATCACGTAGAGAAACTTTATAGAGGTTTTGGATACTCCGTTTCCACCACGCCTTCTTCGGGTGATTTTGGAGTCGATTTAATAGCTATTTCAAACACAGAAAAGATTGCAATCCAATGTAAGAGATACGCTACTCCCGTTGGACCTGAAGCGGTCATGCAAGTGTATTCTGGTGCCGCATACTATGAATGCACCCGTTTTGCGGTTTTTTCAATTAACGGCTTTACTAATGCTGCTACCGAAATGGCAAAGAAATTGAGAGTTGAATTGTTCAATATCGACGCATCTGATATTGCTCAGTGAAGGTACTCAGTATGTTGAACATAATGGTGATGAAAGAGCCAAAAGGTATTAGGAAGCTGTGCTTGCAGTTTGCAACTGCCAGCATCAGCTTCCTTATGTGCTTTATAGCTCTGGATTTAGCGCTTCATTGAGAGCAGCAGCAATCGCGGCAGATCGTTTGTCAATAAACTTGTCATAGTCATCATCAAGCACGCCGTAGGTTTTTGGGCTGCCAATGAAGTGCGACTTCAATGTTGCTGATAGTTTTGAATTAGTACCTTCGAATTCTCCCACATACAAGCTTGGTGCCTTTGCACGAATCTTATTATTTGAAGCCGAATCAATCAGAGTGATATTGGCAACCAAATTTGGTTCGCTCTCTTTGAAATTTTTATTAACGAAAGCCTTGGGGAAAAAGTGATGGTAGTTTCTGCTGGACGCAATTTTCAGGTTTGAGTTATCCAATATCACGTCGCTGTTATCGTCAAGGTTTTTAGGCTTTTGAGAGGCGAGTAAACAAAGTATAGTTTTAATGTACGAATTACCCGCAGAGAACCAGGTTTCAGCAATGTCTTCAGCAGATACTTTAAGCTCATCCCCTGGGTATTTAGGTTTGCGCTCCTTTAATATTTGAGCAATTTTTTTCAGGTCTTCCGCTATTTTGGTTTCGGTTGAGCCACTATAACGCCAGTTCAATCCGACCCAATAGAAAAATTGCTTCAATAACTTTGACTGTGTTTCAGTTGGACGCTTGTTGTCATTTTTGTAAAAGAAATAAGTTAGCGGAACTAGTAATGAGGAATAGGGGAGAAGTTGGGATACTGGAACATGTAGAGTTGTTCTGATGAAATCAACCGCAGAAAACATTGACGAAACCATGGGGTCCCAATTCGTAATGAACTTCTCACGTCCAATTTTTAAAATATCTTTAGCGCGGATACTACCTACTGCAATGGCTGCGACAGCCTGAAGCACTGTAGCTGCAGGAATCGTTTAAAATTTTGCTCTGACTAAACTTTTTGAAACCTCATCGCTACCATAAATTAACTCTTCATACTTCAAAGCAAGGTCAAACCCCCTAGCTTCATCGTAGGTCATAGCTACCATGATTTCAAATAAGGTCAGCGGTTTACCGCCTGTATTTATCCGGGCAAATACGTCACAAGCAATTTCAATTGGATAGTCTTTGATAGTGATCGTTGCAAAGTCATATGTTGTTAAATTAGTTTTGTACTCTTGAAATTTCTTGGCTTTTTCTTTTCCGATATCTTCAATGAAGTCTAATGCGTCCGAGGTTAGGAGGTCATGTACAGAAACATAAATCTTGTCCTCCTCTTGCTGGCTCGTTACTATCTGTTCGTCGGTCAAAGGATCGTAATCAAGATTTACATAAATATCTTTGTAATCAATTTCCTTTTTGTCTTTGGTTATGCGAATGCCCTTGCGAATAGCATATAGGGAGGTGATGCGTTGCTGACCGTCCAGTATGTATTGCGCATAGTCGCCTTTAGGCGTATCTGGTAATTTATGGTTGCCAATGTCTTTTACGGACCGCAAGGTATCCTTGGTCTTCCATAAGATGAACGTGCCGATTGGATAGCCTTTGAGAATGCTGTCGATTAGTTTGGCACTTTGTTCTTTATCCCAAACAAATTCACGTTGAAACATTGGCAGTTTAATTTGGCCAGAATCAATTTCAAGGAAAAGCGCTTCATATTTTTTGACGGCGTTTTCCGGTCGTAGAAGAAATTGAGGTTCTGCCTGGATTACCTTGCTTTTAACTGCCATGTATATTTCCTTATAAGTATTGCTTTCACAATAGTAATGAATGATTTTTTAAGGTTTCGTATTCTAGTCAGTTGCCATTCAATCCACTGTCACGAGTCAATAGTCTCTTTTTCCAGTGAATTTCCTTATCCTTCATCTCGTCAGCGCCAGTGTGCTTATCGGCAATTTCTAAGATGCTGAACCTGAAATGTTCAGAAAACGACTCACCCCGTTTCAGGTGAAGGTCACGTATTCGGGTGTTACCGCCATGCCCATTCTTTGAGTAAGTCACCCAACGATCCCACAAGCCACCTGTGCCCGTGGCAGAGCCTACATATAGCTGGTGTTCACCCTCGGTGCGGTCGGATATCAGGTAAACGCCTGCAACGCTGCTCAAAGCAGTCTGCCACGACACGATCCCTTCCCTGGCGATGATTTTCAATTCTTGGAAGCTAATGTCTACATCCTTAAAGCCGGGGAATCTCCCCACGGTCATTTTCCTTTCTAGGATTTCGGACAGCTTCATCGTGGGCATGCATGTCTTGAGGTACAGGTAGTTGGCCCTTGGTTTTTTGTACTCCAGGACCAGTCGCCCCGCCAGTTCTTCGAACTCTGGCACTCGGCGGTATTCGTAAACGTAGTCACGATGGACCTTGTCTTGGCGTACCTCTTTCACTTTCAACGAATCGTAGATCCCAGCTAGGAGCCAGTTCTTGGACTCTGGAATCTCAACAAGGCCGATGACGTATCGGCACTCGAAATTCTTCCTTGACTGCCACGACTGCCACTCATCAAAGTCACCAGCCAGGTACACGTCCATTGGGTGTTCGATCCCATTGTGCTGTGCCAAATGGATCTTGGTGTTATCGGGTGTCAGGGAAGGCAAGAGGCTGGTCAGGAACTGCATGAGCATGTTGGTAGAAATCCTCGGGCGATTCGAGAATCTAGCATTTGACGCATTCCGCTGCGCGGGGATATTTGCCTACCGGGTGTGATGAGTAGATGCAGGATTTCGAAAAAGAAAAAAAGGCGCTTCAGCCCGGTCTTTTTGGATACTGAGACGTGGGCTGAACGGAGCCAGTGGTAACGGGGTTTTGGGTAGTGATGAATAGAAGATCCTCTACCTAGTCAGCAAATTCATATTTCAACTTTTTTATCGCCTCAAATTTCTGTTCTGGAGACGCACCGTCACTGTAGATGTCCCATGTCACTTCACCAGTTTCATGCCCAACAATACATTTGACGGTCAATTCTGCGACGCCAGCGCGTTGGAGCTGTGTAATTACCGTGCCACGAAAGCTGTGAAAAACGTACTGTTCGTTAAAACCCATCGAAGTTTTCAATCGCCCAAAAGCCTTGCTCAAAAAATCTGACCTAATTCCATACTTGTTTCCAGCCGGGGAGGGCACCAAGAACCCATCCTTGGAGTTTTCTTTCATGCGTTTAATAATTGGGAGTAAATCGGGATGGATCGGCACCTTACGAATTGAGGAGCGGTTTTTGCCCTCATCCAAGGAAATACAGTAAACACCTTCGTCATCCACCAAATCTCGTTGAATTTCTAGCTGGCATATTTCTTCAATTCTCATGCCTGTGAAAGCACCAATGCGAATCGCATCCATCAAGTGTTGCCGGTTTTTACCTTTAACTTCTTTAGCTTTGGCATAAATTTCTTCGGCTTGTTTAACCGTGTAATTTTTACGCTCTGCTTCTACTTGAGCTTTACCTTTACGTGATGTAGGGAATTCGTGGTTTTGAAATGGGGGTTTCATATTCTGATATTTAGCTTCGAAACGTGTAAGATTATTCATTCCCCATTTGTAAAATGTATTGCCTGCCAAAACGTATTGTTTCTTTGTTTTAGGTGAAAGGGATGTTTGCGACTCAAGGTAGAGACGCACGCTTTTATGTTCCAATGGCAATTTTTCTTTTTTTAGCCAATCGTTAATCTTCTCCAAGCGGCTAACTTGCATGTCTACTGTCTTGTCAATGACTTTCCGAATCTTCTTTTGATACTCTGAAAACTTTTCTAGGTTTGCTTTGGTAAAGGGCGTTTCAGGTGCGTGTGATTCATAATGTTTAGCGGATTCCACCACATCTTTTCGCTCTGTAATGGTGAACTCATCTGTTTCGGAAAGTTCTCCCATAAGCATTTTTAAATCAAGCTGAGTGGTTAATCTGTTTAAGTACTTTACTGCGGCGACGATGGTTTCAAATCCTAACTTACCTTCCTTTTCAATGATCATGCTGTGTTTGACGTACCAGACATCAAACTCTTCTATAAGGTCTTCATATTCCTGATCAGAAATATAGCCTTGAATATGAATGTGCATAACCCTTTCTTTTTGTTCATCCCTTTTCACTACTAATTCAGTTTCGCCAAATTCAGCGCCATTGCCGATCAGGTCGTTTACCAGTTTGGCTAGATAATCCTTTTCTTTTTCCGCCTTTGTAGCCATGTACGACACGGCTACTTCTTTAACCTCTTCAAAATCCATATTCAGCTTTAAATCACCGCTTTCGTCACGCAGCAATTTTCGCTTCGTTTCTATCTCAGCTTTCCACCGCTTGATGTGAGGAATTTTAAGATTTTGTGCATCGGCTTTAGAGCCAGTCTTCAAGGATTGGGAAAACTGACTCTTCCCAAAATATTCTCGTAGGTCCTCTGGGATGACGAATCTGGCGTGCCATGTGCCCGCTTTGAGGATAAGATTGTCCGCTGCCATGCTAGGGCTCGCCTTTTTCGGTGGAGATACTGTTTTGTACCAGTATTTTGTACCAAAATGAAGCGGGATCTTCGCAGGGCTTGGGGTGTAAGGGCTGTAGAGAAGGTGGCGTATTTTCCCTATCTCTCCGCCATTATTGAATAACGAAAAACCCCCGATAACCTAAAGGTTGTCGGGGGTTTTTTGTTTGGGGCAGAAATTTGAAGATGAATTCTGCTACGGTCACTCATCGGATGGCACCATGAGTCGCAACATGAACGTTGAAGCAGTGTTGGCGCAGTTATTGGCGAGTGTCCCTGATCTGATGGCTGTCTATGTGTTTGGCAGTCAAGCGACGGGTGAGGCGAATGCCGACAGCGATCTCGACCTGGCAGTGCTTGCTGCCGGCACAGTGGACCCGCTACTGCTGTGGCAGACAGCGGGGGAGCTTGCTGACATCGTGGCGGTGCCCGTCGATCTGCTGGACCTGCGCGCGGCCTCCACGGTCATGCAATATCAGGTAATAACAACCGGGCGTCGGCTCTGGAACAAGGACAGTCAGGCAGGTATTTTCGAGAGCTATATCCTCAGTGAAAAAACCGCGCTGGACACTGCAAGGGCAGCGCTGTTGGCCGATATTCAGACGGAAGGAAAAGTGCATGGTCGATGATGTGCTCCTCAACAAGGCTTCGAGCATTGAGCGCTATGTGGCTCGCGCTCGCGAGGAGTACGACAAGGACCCTGACAGTTTCGCGACTGATTTCACTCGGCAGGATGCGGCGATTCTCAACATTCAGCGTGCCTGCGAAGCTGCACTGGATATGGGGCAGCATTTGATCCGTCGTGAGCGGCTGGGCGTCCCTCAGGGCGCACGTGACGTGTTCCAATTGCTATCCCAAGGTGGGTGGGTGAGCCCGTCCTTGTTGACCAACCTGAAGAATATGGTCGGTTTTCGTAATATCGCCGTTCATGAGTATCAAACCCTTCAATTGCCGATCACCGTTGCGATCATCACTCAGCATCTAGGGGATTTTCTGGCGTTTAGCTCATTTATTCTGACTAAGGATGCAAGTCAGTCAGGTGCCACCACCGATACTCATCCCCATTAAACGAAAAAGCCTGCTGAGCTCAACACTCAGCAGGCTTTTTAGTCAGTACTTCTCTGGTCAGGCAGGTTGCGCCGCCAAGCTATTGCTGACATTGCGCCCCAGCACCAGCACCGTCACAAAGCCCACGCCCACCAACGCCGTCGCCAGGCTCAACAGCACCGAAGTGCCCATCTGATCAACGATCCGCCCGCCAAAGAACGACCCCAGCGCAATGATCACCTGGAACAGCGCGACAAACAGCGGCATGCCACGCTCCACATCCTTGGGCGCTACCACAAACATCCAGATACTGGCGCAGGCCGGGAAGGCGCCGAAGGCGAAGCCCCAGAGCGCTATCAGCATGGCGGCGCCGGTCAGGCCGGTGGCGAAGTAGGGGAACAGGGCGGTGCTGGTGCCGATCATCAGCGCAACCAGCAGCAGGGTGTAGCGCACGCTGCGGTTGGCGGCGAATCCGGCAAAAATGTTACCCGCCACACCGGCTATGCCAAACATCAGCAGCAGTGAGCCGATAGTCGGGCCATCGAAGCCGGAGCTGTTCTTGAAGAAGGGCGCGACGTAGGTGTACGCGGCAAAGTGCGCCAGGCCGATCAGCAAGACCGCGATCAAGCCGACCCGAGCCCGTGGGTTGATGAACAACGCTGGCAGGTCGCTGACAAGAATGGCTTTTTCCGGCTTGAGCAATGGCAGCAGAAGAACCTGCGCCAACAGCACCGGCAGGCCCACCAGCGCGGTGACCAGGAAGGTCATGCGCCAGCCCATCAGGCCGCTGAGCCAGGTGCCGACCGGTACGCCGAGTACGGTGGCGAGGGTCACCCCCATCATGATGATCGAAGTGGCCTTCGCGACGTCCACGCCTTTGGGCGCCAGGCGGCCGCTGAGGGCGATGGCCGTGGCCCAGAAGCCGCCAATGCTGATGCCCAGCAATACACGGCCGAACAGTAGCAGGCTGAAGTCGCTGGCGAAGGCCACGACCATATTGGCGATGATCATGATCAGTGTCAGGCCGATCAGCAAGTAACGGCGATCCATCGCGCCAATGATCACTGACAGCAGAGGCGCGGCGATCGCGGCCATGATGCCGGGTAGGGTGACCATCAGTCCGGCGTGGCCGGCGCTGATGCCAAGGTCGGCAGCGACGTCGTTGAGTACGCCCACCGGCAGAAACTCGCTGGTCACCAGGGCAAAGGCGCCCACGGCGACCGAGAGAATCGCCAGCCACTGCTGTTTGACGCTCTGTTGATTATGTTCGGGAAGGCCGCGAGGGGCCTGGCTGGCACTTGGCATGGTGTTGGGTTCCAGGGTGAACGTCGCCCGAAGCCAGGCGAGGGGGAAGGAATTAGGGGGCGATTATAGGAATCAGTGCAGAAAATCGGGCAGGCGCTCGTTTCGATAGTAATCATCAGTGCTATCGATGCGACGCTCTAGTACGCACTACGTGGGCCATACACCTTTCATACAGGCTTCCCCAACGCGGCCTACAGGGAGGACATTGCAGTAGCACCGGCGACTTATTACCTTGTGATGGCGCACTCGATCCCGCGCGACCCACTGCAAAGGAATTGCATCATGAGCAAGAACACGAAAAAAACCTCCGGCAAGATAGCGGCTCTGGCGGCCGATACTCTCAATGATCCAGACACTTCAGCCATTGCCAAAAGCCTTGCCGCTTCAGCGCTGGCACAGCGTAGTACCGAGAAGCAGACGAGCGCTGAGCTGGAGGAAAAGGCGGGCAAGGTGCTTCAAAGCGACAAGTACAGTGAGGACACTAAATCCTTGGCGGCCTCGGTTCTCTCCCAAGCCAATAAAGAGCGGGGACGTTGAGTAAAAGACTCGCTGTTCTCCTGGTTTGACCACTCACATCAACCGGGCGTCCATCGGGCGCCCAGGAATGGCGACGGAATAAACCCAGGTCCTCAACCGTTAACCCTTCAGAGCTGCCGAAGTCCGTGCATACGCTGGATTTCTGTTCGGGATTATCGATTGAATTGGAGAGGTCCATGCTTGTTTATCGGAACACACTCAGCGAAGCATTGCCGCTTCGTGAACGTGCGGGCGCGATCGGTTTGGTGTTGAGCCTGGAAGGCGCCCGTTACTATGTATTCGTCAGTCGGCAATCACGCGATCAGGTCGCCAACAGCGCTGTGGGCAATAAGCTGAGGGTCAGTGCGCAGCTGCTTAAAGTCCCACCCTCCCCGCAGATACACCAGGTGAAGTACGCTGAATTGCTGCCCATTGCGCGGGACCTGGCAACGCAACGGGGGGTGGAAGCCGAAAGCCGGCATGCCGAAGAATTGTTGATTGAGCACTTTGATGAGTGCGTGCAAAACTTCGTCGCTTTACGCGGCCGTCCGCCGGCAAAAGCCGAGGTGTTTCTGTCCCACTGTCCGTGCCAGTCAAAAGACCCAGGCGCCAGCCCGGCGCGTACGCTCGCCGGTACTTATTACGAGGCCACCTGCAAGGCCAAGTTGATAAAGTTTTGCACGAGCGCTACCCGTGCCGCGATTTCATGGAAGGTGTATTACCAATTCGATATCGGCACATCGAAGCTCGATATCAATGAAAACCTCGGCAATCTAACGATGTGCAAACAGCCGGCGTTCATCAACTTTTAGAAACGTGCGCGCCGTGGTCAGCCAGGCGCGTTGCAAGGCTCTGAATAAACACGGCTTCCGCCCGACTCATCTTCTGCTCTCGATTCCACAGTAGATGAATGTCCACGTCCGTTATTCCCTCATCCGGCGGTAACCGCCAGAGCAGCCCGTTTTTCACATCCTCCGCCACCACATGGATCGGCAGGCAGCCCAGGCCGAAGCCGGCGATCACCAAGCGCCGCACTTCTTCCAGGCTTGAGGACGAAGCCACAATCCGCCCGCTGAACCCCTGCTGGTCGCGGAAAATCGTCAGCGGTGAGAGCATCCCGCCGATCTGGTCACTGGTGAAGCTCACGAAGTTCTCCGACTGCAGATCGCCCTCCGCCAAACCAATGCGCCCGAACAGCGGGTGATGGCGCCCGCAAAAAAACGCATAGCGCTGGCGCAGGAACAGGTGCTGTTCCAAGCGTGGCTGCGGTCGGCGGTTAAGACTCAGCCCCAGGGTCGCGGTTTTTTCCAGGAGCGCGGCGACGATGTCCGAGCTGCGCATTACCTCGACTTCCAGGTCGACCCGAGGATGCTCACGATGAAACTCCGCCAGAAATTCATCGAAGGTGTCCGAGTTGATCCGGCTGATCATCAGCAATCGCACTTTACCGATCACCTCATCGCCCGGTTTTTGCAGGGCATTGCTCATCTGGGACACCTGGCCGTACATCTCGCCGGCGATGGCGAAGATCTGCTCACCGGCCTCCGTCAACACAAAGCGCGGCCCACGGCGGACGATGAGTTGGCAGTCGAGCTGTTCTTCCAGGCGCTTGAGCGCCTGACTGATCGCCGGCTGGGTCAGGTGCAGGCGGGCGGCGGCGCGGCTGATGCTCAGCTCCTGGCCAATCACACGGAAGGTGCGCAGCAGGTTCCAGTCCAGGCGGTCGTTGAGCAAGGGATGAATGTCGCGGCGGGCTTCGGGCATGGCGCAGCTCGATAATAAGCAGAATTTATAATTGGAATAATAAATAGAAAATTGACTAATCATAGCCCCAAGACGATAAATCACCCCTAACAAGCGCCATCAGAGCGCATGCGTTCGACCTTTCTCCTGCCAAAAAAATAACCAAAGGAGCCAGCCCCATGAAGCCTTCCGCTTCGCCCCAGCCTCGCCGTGCTGCGGCCGCCGCTTTTATCGGCACCATGATCGAGTGGTACGACTTTTACATCTATGCCACCGCCGCGGCGCTGGTGTTTGGCCAACTATTTTTCCCCTCCGAAGACAAACTCTTCAGCACCATGGCGGCATTCGGCACCTTTGCCGTGGGGTTTTTCGCGCGGCCGTTGGGCGGCATCGTGTTCGGGCACATCGGTGACCGGATCGGCCGCAAGAAATCCCTGGTGATCACCCTGGTGATGATGGGCGTGGTGACCGTGTGTATCGGTCTGCTACCCACCTATGCGCAGATCGGGGCCGCGGCGCCGGTGCTGCTGATCCTGCTGCGTGTGGTGCAGGGTATTGCCGTTGGCGGCGAGTGGGGCGGTGCGGTGTTGATGGCGGGCGAGCATGCGCCGAAAGGTCGGCGCAACTTCTTTGCTTCCTTCGCGCAATTGGGCAGCCCGGCTGGGCTGATCCTGTCGCTGCTCGCGTTCAGTGCGGTCACCCGTCTGCCGGAAGACGCGTTAATGAGTTGGGGCTGGCGCGTGCCGTTCCTGGCCAGCGCGTTGCTGTTGGTGGTTGGCCTGGCGATTCGCCTGGGCGTGAATGAGTCGCCGGAATTTCTTGAAGACAAAGCCTTGGCGGAAAAAGCGCGGGCGATCAAGAAAGACCAGGCCCCAGTCATTGAAGTGCTGCGAACCGCTTGGCGCCCACTGCTGCTGTGCATCGGGGCCAATACCTTGGGCATTGCCGGTGTGTATTTCACCAACACCTTCATGATTGCCTACAGCACTCAGCAACTGGGCCTACCGCGCTCGTTGATTCTGGAGTGCCTGTTCTTTGTAGCCATCATCCAGTTTTGCGTCCAGCCGCTGGCCGCCTGGGTCGCGGAGAAGGTCGGCGCCACGCGTTTCCTGTGCGCAATGACGGTGCTGGCCATGGCTTCGCCTTATCCCATGTTCGTATTGGTCAGCAGCGGCCAGGCGCCGTTGATCATCCTCGGTATTGCCCTGGCGGTGGTGTGCATGGCGTCGTTTTATGCGGTGATCGCAGGCTTCGTCAGCGGCCTGTTTGAAACCCGCGTGCGCTACACCGCGATCTCCCTGGCCTACCAGGTTTGCGGTGCGCTGGCGGGCGGCCTTACGCCGTTGATCGGCACCTGGCTGGCCCACGAATACCAAGGCCAATGGTGGCCGATGGCAGTGTTTTACAGCTTGATCGCGGCGGTCTCGCTGGTGTGTGTACTGGCGTTGTCGCGCCGGCATGCCACCGCCCACCGTCATGAAATGGCCCATAGCGTTTGATGGAGTGTCTGTAATGTTGAAGATCAATGGCGAGCGCCTATGGGCCAGCCTGATGGCCATGGCCGAGATTGGCGCCACGGCACGCGGCGGCAGTTGCCGCCTGGCTTTGAGCGGCGAAGACAAAGCCGGTCGCGAACTGTTCAGCCACTGGTGCACGGCCGCCGGGCTGACCCTGAGCGTGGATGCCATCGGCAACCTGTTCGCCCGTCGTGCCGGAACGGACAAGGACGCGGCGCCGGTGATGATGGGTAGCCACCTCGACACCCAACCCGAAGGTGGGCGTTTCGACGGTGTCTACGGTGTATTGGCGGGTCTGGAGGTGATCCGTAGCCTTGACGATCATGGGATCCAGACACGCAAGCCACTGGAAATCGCGGTATGGACCAACGAGGAGGGCGCTCGTTTTACCCCAGCCATGCTCGGTTCGGCGGTATTCACCGGCACCCTGGCACTGGACAAGGCCCTGGCCACCGCCGATGTCGATGGCATCAGTGTGGCCGAGGCTTTGCGTGCTACCGGCTACAACGGCTCACGCCCCTTGGGCGGCGCGGTGGATGCGTATTTCGAAGCGCATATCGAGCAGGGCCCGATTCTTGAGGACAACGCCAAGAGCATCGGTGTGGTCACCGGCGGGCAGGCGATCCGTTGGCTGGATGTGCGCGTCGAAGGCATGGCTGCCCACGCCGGCACTACGCCGATGCCGCTGCGTAAAGACGCCTTGTATGGCGCCGCACAGATGATCCAGGCGCTGGAAACGCTGGCGGCGGATTTTGCCCCGGAAGGCCTGACCACCGTGGGTGAATTGAGCATCGCCAAATCGTCGCGCAACACCATCCCTGGACTGCTGAATTTCACTGTCGACTTGCGTCATCACCGCGACGGCGATATCGATGCCATGGAACAGCAGGTGCGCCAACAATCGCAGGCCATCGCCGAGCAACGCGGATTGTCTGTGACCGTCAGCCCACACTGGATCAGCCCGGCTACACCTTTCGACGCCGATTGCGTCGCCTGCGTGCAAACCGCCGTGGATGCCCTGGGTTACAGCCAACAACGCATCGTCAGCGGTGCCGGCCACGACGCCATCCACCTGGCGCGCTATTGCCCAACGGCGATGATCTTCATTCCTTGTGTCGGTGGCCTCAGTCACAACGAAGCCGAAGACGTGTTGCCCGAGGACGTGCGCCAGGGCACCGACGTATTGCTCAATGCCGTGTTGAAACGCGCCGGTCAGGTTCAGTAAGGAGATTTCTTCATGCGTACGTTTTTTCATCCCGAACAACTTTTGCATCATCCGCGCAGCTACTACTCCCGTGGCCAGATGCGTACGCCGCAAGAGGTTCCCGAGCGGGCCCGTAACCTGTTGTTGGCCGCGCAAACCTTGGGTTTCGACATCCAGCAGCCGCAGGACTACGGCCTTGATCCCTTGCTGGCCGTACACGGTGCGCCCTACCTGGCTTTCCTGCAGGAAGCCCACCAGCGCTGGAAGGAAATCCCCGAAGACTGGGGCGACGAAGTCATGTCCAATATCTTCGTGCGCGAACCCAACGCCCTGCGCGGCATCCTTGCCCAGGCGGCGCGTTACCTCGCAGATGGCAGTTGCCCGATCGGCGAACTGACCTGGCGCTCGGCCTACTGGTCGGCCCAGAGCGCCGTGGCTGCCGCCCAGGACATTCTTGATGGCGCACCGGCTGCCTACGCCCTCTGTCGTCCACCGGGCCACCATGCGCGTTACGATGCCGCAGGAGGATTCTGTTACATCAACAACGCTGCGGTAGCTGCCCAGGCATTGCGGGAAGGTTTCCAGCGCGTCGCCGTACTCGATACCGACATGCACCACGGCCAAGGTATCCAGGAGATTTTCTACGACCGTGACGACGTGCTTTACGTCTCGATTCACGGTGACCCCACCAACTTCTACCCTGGCGTTGCCGGCTTCGCCGAAGAGCGCGGTAGCGCAGCAGGTGAAGGCTTTAATCTCAACCTGCCAATGCCCCACGGTGCCAGCGAGGCGGTGTTTTTCGAAAAACTGGAACTGGCCTTGGCGGCGGTGAAAAACTTCTCGGCAGATGTGCTGGTGTTGTCACTGGGTTTCGATATCTACGAGCTGGACCCGCAGAGCAAAGTCGCCGTTACACGGGAGGGTTTCGCGCGGTTGGGTGAGTGCATTCGCGGGTTGGGATTGCCGTGCGTGATCGTGCAGGAGGGCGGCTATCACCTGGAGACGTTGGATAGCAATGCGCGGGCGTTTTTTAATGGTCCGCAGGTTTGGGGGCCGCTTTAACCTGTGTCCACCGCCTCAACGCATAGATGAGGCGATGGTGCAGTGTTTACGGTAAGGATTTGCCTGTCTCGGGCACCAGCTCCAACACTCGGTCCCGCCCACCTTCGGCCAGCAGATAGGTCCCTCGACCGGTTGGCACAATCGACTGCGGCGCCTTCAGGAACGATAAGATCGTCTGCTGGTGCCCCAGCTTGTCTATCAGCAACAATCTCGCGCGATGCGTGGAGTCCTCATTGACCCACAGCCCGCGCTCATCGCACATCAAAAACGTCGGTTTGTTCAAGCCAGCCAGCACCACCGGATCATTGCCGTCTTCTGTCAGTTCTCGTACCACACCTTTTTTCTTCTCGGTGTAGAGCATGCGCCCATCGGTACAGCGCACAATGGACTCGCCTTCCTGAAGCTGATCACGCAGCACGGTCAGGGACTGATCGCTCCAGCGATAACGCAACAGTCGCCCGAAAGGCTTGCGGTCTTCGATGGCATAGAGGTAGTCACCGTCATCCCACAGACCCTGCACGCTTTCGCCCCTGAACAGTTCGGTGACGACACCGTCCTTGAGAAAACTCACGGGCAGGTCGGTGGACTCCTGGCTGAATACCCAACCACCGCGGGTGGCGAACAAACCATCGGGTTTGGACAGACTGCCCACCACTACTTCACGGGTGCCGTCCTTGAGGATGCGCACAATGCTGCCCTTGGCGTCATCGAGTTCCTGGCTGACCATCAACGACCCATCCCCCAAGGGCATCAACGAAGCGGCCTTGGGCACATCGCGATGCAGCACCTGCACACTCCAGCCGCGGGCTGCGCTGACAGGGTAGAAGCTTTGCCAGGCGAAAAAGCCCAGGGTGGCGGCGCACAGCAGGCCGATTACGCAGAGGCCCGGCTTGAGTGCTCGGTGCGCAGCGCTGCTCATTCTTCCATCTATCTTGTTCATTGATCACTCTTGTTGGTCTGGGATTACTCCCCATCGCCCGGCAACAATGCCGTGAAGTCCTGCCCGCCGTAAAAAAGCCCCAGGATCGAGACCGTTTCGGTATCGGAGTCCACCATGAATGCGATAACGGTGGTGCGCCGATAGTGAGTGATGCGCAAGTCTTTGAGCAGGTCATCACGGCGGGTGCCGCGCAAGGGAACCAGGCAAAGGCCTTCGCAGTAGCGGATGAGGCTGTCGATAAAGCGTGCAGCTATAACTGGGGAACTGGCATCGCTGATGTAGTCTTCAAGGGCGTCGAGTTGCGCCAAGGCTTCAGGCGAAAAGGCTACCGCGTAACTCACGCTTTCCCGGTGCCTTTTCGCTGACGCTTGGCTGCCATGTGTTCTCGAACCTGTTCGACGGACAGCGCGCGCTCGGGCTTGGCCTTGAGGGCTGCCGCAGCTGGGATCACCTCGTCCCGTAGCCAGTCTTCCATGGCGCGATCACGGGCCAGCAATACTCTCAGGCCGTCGCGGATCACTTCGCTCTCGGATGCATATTCACCGGCCGCGACCTTGGCTTTGACCAGGGCAGCCATTTCGATGGGCAAGGTAATGCTCATTTGCTGGGTTGAGCGCATGTGGAAGTCCGCCGAAGGAGGGTAGGATTCAATCCTACTTGACCACTGGCGTGATGCAAGAAGCAACTGATCGATGCCGATATCCAGCATCTCGTCGTCTGTCCAGAAGTAAGGGGTTTCCATGCGTGCTACATCTCCCGTTGTGAAGGTCAGGCCGCAAGTATTGACCCATTTCGACGATTGCGTGGCCGCATAAAACCCAATAACCCACTGATATGTATGACTTCATATTTGTAGCAGGGTTATTACGACAAGCCGCTCCCGGCATGCATGGCGCGCCATCGGCTCCCATACGATAATGCCCGCCACCTCGACCATATTGGCACTCCCGTGATCATCAACTTCGACCTCAACGACCTCCAAGCCTTTCGCGCCGTGGTAGACAAGGGCAGTTTCCGCGGGGCCGCCGAGGCCATCCGGATCTCGCAGCCGGCCCTCAGCCGGCGTATCGAAAAGCTCGAGACTGCCCTGGATGTGAAGCTGTTCGAACGCACCACGCGGCGCGTCAGCCTGACCATGGTCGGCCGCGCATTCCTGCCGCAGGTCGAGCGCATGCTCGACGATCTCGATGTCGCGCTCATGGGCATCAGCAATGTCGCGTCCACACGCATGGGCAATGTCACCATCGCCTGCGTGCCGTCCACTGCGTATTACTTCATGCCCCACGTGATCTCTGAATTCCACAAGTTGTATCCGAAAATTCGCCTGCGGGTGCTGGATGCCAGCGCCGGTGAAGTGTGCAATGCCGTAGAAAGTGGCGAGGCGGATTTCGGCGTGAGTTTCAGCGGCAGCCTGGCCGATGAAGTGGAGTTCGAACTGCTGCTGCAGGAGCGTTATGTGCTGGCCTGTCGCCGCGATCATCCCCTGGCCCAGCGTGACAGCGTGACCTGGTCCGAAGCCTACGAACACGACTACATCACCGTGGACAAGACTTCCGGCAACCGCTTCCTGCTCGACCAGGCGTTGCGTGGCGTGCGGGTGAAAAAGCCGAGTATCTGCGAGACGCACCACGTCACGACGATGATCGGGCTGGTGGAGGCAGGGCTGGGGGTCGCGATGGTGCCCTCGATTGCGATGCCGGCCGGCGAGCATCCGATCCTGGTGAGTGTGCCGCTGGTGGAGCCGCAGGTGATGCGCAATGTGGGCTTGATAAAACGCCGCGGGCGGACCTTGCCGCCAGCGGCGCTGGAGTTGGAACGGTTGGTGCGGGAGATGCCGTTTCGGTCAGCGTGACACCGAGTCCAGGCCGGTGGCTTGTACCACCGGTTGCGCCTGGGGCGACGCCAGGTACTGCAACAAGGCCTTGGCCTGCTCAGGGTGTTCGGCATTCACCGGAATGCCGGCGGCAAAACGGGTCACCGATTGCACATCCTCCGGGATCTTGCCAACGTAGGTCACACCCGCCACCGGCAGCAATTCCGCGACCTGTTGCAAGCCCACTTCGTAGTCACCCTTGGCGACCTGTTCGGCCACCGGCAGGCGTTCGATCATGGTGCCTTTGGCCGGCATGCCGAGCTTCTTGAACAACTCCTTCTCGACATACACACCGCTGGCGCTGTCCGAGTAAGCCACGGATTTGGCCTTGCTCAGCGCGGCTTTCAATTCGGCATCCGTACCGATTGCAGGTTTGACCGCGCCGGCCTTCACCACCAGGCCGATGCGCGAGTCCGCCAGTTCCACACGGGAAGCCGGGTCGACCTTGCCTTGTTTGATCAGGTTATCCAGGGCGTAGCCGACCATGATTACCACGTCGGCATGTTCGCCACGGGCGAGACGGTTGGGAATCGCTTCCGGCGCCTTGCCCATGGACGGACCCAGGATGGTGTCGAGGCTGTCACCGCTTTGCTTGGCGTACTGCGGGCCAAGCAACTTATACGCGGCGGTGAAACCACCCGACGTCATCACCTTGAGCTGTTCGGCCTGTGCCGACAGCGCCAGGGCGCCGAGGGCCAGGGCCGTCAGGGTCTTGAGCAACGGCTTCATCATGCCGCCTCCTGCATCACCTGCCCACGGGTGTTGGCGCGACGATACAACGCCAGGGTCGAGCACAGCGCGCAGGCGGCGGCGAACATCATCCAGTAGGCCGGCGAGGCCTTGTCTTCGGTGATGTGGATGAACCAGGTGGAGATTGCCGGGGTGAAGCCGCCGAAAATCGCAGTCGCCAGGCTGTAGGCCAGGGAGAAACCTGCCACACGCACTTCCACCGGCATGATTTCGGTCAGGGCCGGGATCATGGCACCGTTGTACAGGCCGTAGAGGAAGGAGAACCACAGCAGGGTTTCCAGCATATGGGCGAAGCTTGGGGCATTTACCACGTAGGATAGCGCTGGATAAGCCGTGAGAACCGTCAGCACGGTCATGGCGATCAGCACCGGCTTGCGGCCGAAACGGTCGCTCAGGGTGCCGCCGATCGGCAGCCAGACAAAGTTCGACACCGCCACCAGCAGGGTCACCAACAGCGCGTCGGAGGTGCTCAATTGCAGCACGGTCTTGCCGAAGGTCGGTGCATACACGGTGATCAGGTAGAACGCGGTGGTGGTCATGGCCACCATCAGCATGCCGCCGATGACTACGGTCCAGTTCTTCACCAGGGTCGCCAGCACTTCACGCATGGTCGGGCGATGCTTGCGGTTGGCGAACTCTTCGGTTTCCTGCAGGTTGCGACGCAGGATGAAGATGAACGGGATGATCACACAGCCGATGGCGAACGGAATGCGCCAGCCCCAATCGGCCACCACGGCGGGTTCCATCCACACGTTCAGGCCATAACCCAGTGCGGCGGCGACCACGATGGAGATCTGTTGGCTACCCGATTGCCAGCTGGTGTAGAAGCCTTTGCGGCCGGGTGTGGCCATTTCGGACAGGTACACCGACACACCGCCCAGTTCCGCGCCGGCCGAGAAACCTTGCAGCAGGCGGCCAAGCAGCACCAGCAGCGGTGCCCACAGGCCGATGGTGTGATAACCCGGCACCAGCACGATCAGCAGCGTGCCGCTGGCCATGATCGACAGGGTCACGATCAGTCCTTTGCGGCGACCGACGTCATCAATGTAGGCACCCAGGATGATCGCGCCCAATGGACGCATCAGGAAGCCCGCGCCGAACACGGCGAAGGTCATCATTAATGACGCAAACTCATTAGCGGCAGGGAAGAACGCGGCAGCGATGTAGGTGGCGTAAAAACCGAACAGGAAGAAGTCGAACTGTTCGAGGAAGTTGCCCGAAGTCACGCGGAAAACCGCGCCCACTTTCGAGCGGGCAGAGTCGGGTCGGGTAGGGCTAGTCATGGTTTTGTGTCTCCAGCGTTCTTTTTAAAGTGCTTGTTTCGCCTAAGACCGAGAATAGTGGCTGACACATTTAGAAATGATAAGTGACAAATTTGGATAGATTGATGCGCATTGGCTATCAATCAGTGATGCGGTCATAAATGCGTTCGCTGTTCTATGCTGAAGGTGTGACCAATTCTTACGGATGGGAGGTGGCGATGACTGATCAACAGAAACGGCGGGACGAGCCGGAGCGTGAACAACCCCGGCGGCGGGAGGAAGAAAAACCGCAGACCTGGAAGCATCCCGATGATGGGACGGAGCTTTCCGAGCGGGATCAGGAGCGCCCGCTAAAACCCTAATATCAGGCTAAACGCGGTCCAAATGTGGGAGCGGGCTTGCTCGCGAAGACGGAGCGTCAGTCAACAGTGCTGTGACTGATCAACCGCTTTCGCGAGCAAGCCCGCTCCCACATTTATCTGTGCACTCTCATAAATGGGAAACTATTTGACATATTTGATTTGTGATCACATATTGAGGCCATAAGAACGACAACACAGGTTTTGCCTCATGACAGATGGTCCGCTCCTCCTGCCCACCCTGCGCCAGGTGTCCCGCGATACCTTGCAAGACCAGGTCTACCGCCAGATCCGCGAAGCCTTGATGAGTGGCCGTTTCCAGCCTGGCCAGAAACTCACCATCCGCGGTCTCGCCGAAGCGCTCGGTTCCAGCCCGATGCCAGTGCGCGAAGCGCTGCAACGCCTCAGCGCCGAAAACGCCTTTGAAGTCACCGAAACCTCCCGTCTGCGTGTGCGGCTGATGACGGTCGAACGCTTGCGCGAAATCCGTGATGCGCGGGTCGCCCTCGAAGGTTTGCTCGCCGAAAAGGCGGTGCTGCTCCTGCAAAAAGCCGACCTCGACGAAATCACTGACCTCTGCCAGCAGATGCAACACGCTGCCGACGAAGTCGACGTGTCGCGCTATCTGTGGACCAACTTTGCGTTTCACCGGCGCATCTACGCCGTGGCCCAGGCCGAGTTGACCATGGCTGCCGTGGAAAACTTCTGGCTGCACATGGGCCCGTGCTTTGCGTTGGTCGCCCCGGATAAAGCTCACCTGCAACGCTCGATGGAGGCGCACACGCGCATCGTCGAAGCGCTGGCTGCCCGCGACGGCGCCGGCGCACGCGCAGCGGTGACCGATGACATCATGCAGGCCGCCGATTCCCTGGCGCGCCTGCTCGTCAAGAACGACCGTTCGCGGTCGTCAGCTTCAGGAGGTAAACGTGCATGAGTGTCCTACAACGGCTGCAGCCCTATCCTGGGTTACGTGTGTTGATTTCCGGCGGGGCTGCCGGTATTGGTGAAGTGCTGGCAGCGGCGTATCTGGAAGCCGGTGCGCAGGTGCATGTGTGTGATGTGAGTGAGCCGGCCCTGGCGGCGTTTCGCGACAAATACCCAGGCACCGTCGCCACCCGCGCGGATGTCAGCGATGCCGCGCAGATCGAGGCGGTGTTCCAGGTGCAGCGCGAGCAGTTCGGCGGCCTCGATGTGCTGGTCAACAATGCCGGAATCGCCGGGCCTACCGGCGGGATCGATGCGATCAGCGACGCCGAGTGGCAAGCCACCATCAATATTAATCTCACCGCGCAGTACCGCTTTGCCCACCACGCCGTGCCGATGCTCAAGGAATCGTCCCACGGCCATTTGCTGCATATCGCCTCGGTGGCGGGGCGCTTGGGCTACGCGTGGCGCACGCCCTATGCGGCGACGAAATGGGCGATCGTCGGCTTGATGAAATCCCTGGCCTCGGAGCTGGGCGAGAACGACATCCGCGTCAACGCCTTGCTGCCCGGCATCGTCGAAGGCCCGCGCATGGACGGCGTGATCCGCGCGCGTGCGGAGCAGGTCGGCGTGCCCGAAGCCGAGATGCGCCAGGAATACCTCAACAAGATTTCCCTCAAGCGCATGGTCACCGCCGAAGACGTGGCCGCCATGGCGTTGTTCCTCTGTTCGCCCGCCGCACGCAACGTGACCGGCCAAGCGATCAGCGTCGACGGTAACGTCGAGTACCTGTAAGCCACGGAAGAACACATCGCGCTGTACCCAGGATTTTTTTCATAAGAATAAAAGTCGGAGATTCGTCATGCCCAAAAATCGTCCTGTCATCATTACGTGCGCCGTTACCGGTGCGATTCATACGCCGTCGATGTCACCGCATTTGCCGATCACCGCCCAGGAAATTGCCGACGCCGCCATCGGAGCCGCCGAAGCCGGCGCCGCGATTGTGCACCTGCATGCCCGTGACCCCAACGACGGCCGCCCCAGCCAGGACCCGGCGCTGTTCGCCGAATTCCTGCCGCAGATCAAGGCCGCCAGCGACGTGGTGATCAACATCACCACCGGCGGCGCGCCGACCATGGGCGTGGAAGAACGCCTGCAGCCGGTGATGCAGTTCAAACCGGAACTGGCCTCGCTGAACATGGGCTCGATGAACTTCGGCCTGTACGAAATGCTCAACCGCTTCACCGATTTCAAGCACGACTGGGAGCGGCCGTACCTCGAAGAAAGTGACGACCGGATCTTCCGCAACACCTTCCGTGACATCACTCACATCCTCAATTCCTGCGCCGAAAACCGTACGCGTTTTGAGATCGAGTGCTACGACATCGGCCACCTCTACACCGCTGCGCACTTCCTGGAGCGCGGCCTGCTCAAGCCACCGTTGTTTATCCAGTCGGTATTCGGCTTGCGCGGCGGCATCGGCGGGCACCCGGAAGACCTGGCACACATGCGCCGTACCGCCGACCGTCTGTTTGGCGACGACTACGTGTGGTCGATCCTCGGCGCCGGGCGTGGGCAGATTCCTCTGGCGACCATGGGCCTGTCCATGGGCAGCAACGCGCGCGTGGGGCTTGAGGATTCGCTGTGGGACGGGCCGGGCAAACTGGCGGCGTCGAATGCCGATCAGGTCCGGCGCATTCGTACCGTGATCGAAGCGCTTGGCCACCGCGTCGCCACGCCGGATGAAGCGCGGGAAATCCTCGGGCTCAAGGGGCGCGACCAGGTCAACTTCTAACCCAACAAACCGCCGCGTCAAGCCGCGGCTTGCATCCCGCACAACAACAATAAGGGGATCACCATGCGTATCGAAGTGCTCGTCGACGTCAAGACCACCCTGGGCGAAGGCCCGGTGTGGGACGTCGAGCAACAACGCCTGTATTGGATCGACAGCGCCGACGGCCGCATCCTGCGTTGCACCGACGACGGTCGAGAGCTGCGGGCCTGGGACGTGGGCCAGAAAATCGGCTCCATGGCCCTGCGCCGTGACGGCGAGTCGGCCATCGTCGCCCTGCAAAACGGCGTGCACACCCTCGACCTCAACAGCGGCGAACTCAACCTTGTCGCTGATCCGGAACCGCACCTGCCCAACAACCGCCTCAATGACGGCAAGGTCGACCGCCAAGGCCGCTTTATCTTCGGCTCCATGGACACCCAGGAAGACAACGCCAGCGCCAAGCTTTATCGCCTGGACGCTGACCTGAGCCTGCACACATTGGACGAAGGCATCATCGTGTCCAACGGCCCGTGCTGGAGCCCGTCGGGTGACACCTTCTACTTTTGCGACACCTGGTCCGGCGAGATCTGGGCCTACGACTACGACCTGGCCTCCGGCAACGTCAGCCACCGTCGCACCTTCGCCAAGGTCGATACTTCCGGCGGTGGTGCCGCCGATGGTTGCACCGTGGATGCCGAAGGCTGCCTGTGGCAGGCGTTGGTCTACGCCGGAAAACTGGTGCGCTATACCCCCGACGGCCACGTCGATCGCATCATCCAGATGCCGGTGAAAAAGGTTACCAGCCTGACCTTTGGCGGGCCGAACCTGGACACCCTGTTTGTGACCTCCATGGCCAAGCCGCCGCTGCCGCGTTTTCCGGCAGACGGCCAGCAGCGCGGAGCGCTGTTCGCCATTACCGGGTTGGGCGTGCAAGGAATAGCCGAGCGACGGTTCGCCAGCTAGCGCGTGTGTGTGACAAGGCATATTCCTTCGCAACCTTGTGTCAGTGCGCGCCCTTGCGCGCCTGGAGAGGCCCATGGCAACTATCAAAAAAGCGTCGCTGCGCAGTATTCACCGGCATTCCTGGGTGTCGCTGCTGGTCTGCTGGATGATCTGGATTCTCAACGCCTACGACCGTGAGATCGTGCTGCGCTTGGGGCCGACAATTTCCAAGCATTTCGATTTATCCGCCGACCAATGGGGCACCGTGGCTACCGTGGTGATGCTGGCCCTGGCGCTGCTGGATATTCCCGGTTCGATGTGGAGCGACCGTTATGGTGGCGGCTGGAAACGTGCGCGCTTCCAGGTGCCGCTGGTGCTGGGCTACACGGCGATCTCGTTTCTGTCCGGCTTCAAGGCGTTGAGCGGCAACCTCGCCACCTTCATTGCCCTACGCGTCGGCGTCAACCTCGGCGCCGGCTGGGGCGAGCCGGTGGGAGTGAGCAACACTGCCGAATGGTGGCCGGTTGAGCGTCGCGGTTTTGCCCTGGGCGCGCACCATACGGGTTACCCGATTGGCGCGATGCTCAGCGGTATCGTCGCGAGTTTTGTCATCACCGTGTTTGGTGAAGAGAACTGGCGCTATGTGTTCTTCTTCGCGTTCGTGGTGGCGCTGCCGCTGATGATTTTCTGGGCGCGTTATTCCACCGCCGAGCGCATCACTGCACTGTACGTCGACATCGCCGCCAAAGGCATGACCCCGCCGGACAACGCGCCGGCCAGTCAAGTCAAAGGCGAGGCCTGGCGTACATTCCTTGCCACCTTGCGCAACCGCAATATCGCCCTCACGGCGGGCAACACCATGCTCACCCAAGTCGTATACATGGGCGTCAACATCGTGCTGCCGGCCTACCTCTACAACATCGCCGGGCTGTCCCTGGCCGAGTCGGCGGGGATGAGCGTGGTGTTCACCCTCACCGGCATCCTCGGGCAACTGGTGTGGCCGTCGCTGTCGGACATCATCGGCCGACGCACCACCCTAATCATCTGCGGCGTGTGGATGGCGGCGAGTGTCGGCGCGTTCTACTTCGCCAACACCCTGACGCTGATCGTCGTGGTGCAACTGCTGTTCGGCCTGGTGGCCAATGCGGTGTGGCCGATCTATTACGCCGTGGCCTGCGACTCGGCCGAACCGTCAGCGACGTCCACCGCCAACGGCATCATCACCACCGCGATGTTCATCGGTGGCGGCCTGGCGCCGGTGCTGATGGGCAGCTTGATCGCCATGGGCGGCGGCTGGACCACGTTGCACGGCTACACCGTGTGTTTCTTCGTGATGGCCGGCTGCGCCCTGGGCGGCGCGCTGCTGCAACTGTTTTCCCATCGCCCCCAGGCGTTGGCTATGCAACTCGACTCCTAGAACAACACCGATGCGCCCCCCAGCCCGGCTGGCGGGGCGCCAAGAGGAATTGCCGATGACTACCGCGACTTCCGCCCGCACACCGCAGGCGTTGAACAAACTGATGTTCGTCAAGCTGATGCCCTTGCTGATCATCGCCTACATTCTGAGCTTCCTGGACCGCACCAACATCGCCCTGGCCAAGCATCACCTGGACGTCGACCTGGGCATTTCCGCCGCGGCGTACGGGTTGGGCGCGGGGCTGTTTTTCCTGACGTATGCACTGTCGGAAATCCCCAGCAACCTGATCATGCACAAGGTCGGCGCACGGTTCTGGATCGCGCGGATCATGGTGACCTGGGGCCTGATCTCGGCGGCCATGGCCTTTGTGCAGGGCGAGACCTCGTTCTACGTGCTACGCCTGTTGCTGGGCATTGCCGAAGCCGGACTCTTCCCTGGCGTCATGCTCTACCTGACCTACTGGTTCAACCGCGAACAGCGGGCACGCGCCACCGGTTATTTCCTGCTCGGTGTGTGCTTCGCCAACATCATCGGCGGCCCGGTGGGCGCGGCCTTGATGCGCATGGACGGCATGCTCGGCTGGCACGGCTGGCAGTGGATGTTCATGCTCGAAGGCCTGCCGGCGGTGGCGTTTGCCTGGGTGGTCTGGCGCAAACTGCCGGACCGTCCGAGCAAGG
This sequence comes from Pseudomonas sp. P7759, assembly GCF_013386445.1. Classification (NCBI taxonomy): domain Bacteria; kingdom Pseudomonadati; phylum Pseudomonadota; class Gammaproteobacteria; order Pseudomonadales; family Pseudomonadaceae; genus Pseudomonas; species Pseudomonas sp. P7759. Next base: position 66,055 of record NZ_JACART010000029.1, on the reverse strand, counting down.
CGCCATGGCTGTCGGCCGAGGAAGCGCGCGGCATCGAACAGCGCATCGCCCAGGAAACCGAAGAGGGAGCGGGCGAGGGTGGTCACTCGTTGAAAAACTGGCTGACCCCGCAAATCCTGCTGGCGATCTTTGTGTACTTCTGCCACCAGATCACCATCTATACCGTGATCTTTTTCCTGCCGAGCATCATCAGCAAATACGGCGAGCTGAGCACCATGAGCGTCGGCCTGCTGACCTCGCTGCCGTGGATCGCGGCGGCACTTGGGGCCTTGCTGATACCGCGTTTTGCCACCACGCCCGGGCGTTGCCGGCGGTTGCTGATCACGGGCCTGTTGACCATGGCGCTGGGCCTGGGCATCGCGTCGATATCGGGGCCGGTGTTCAGCCTGCTCGGTTTTTGCCTGTCGGCGGTGATGTTCTTTGTGGTGCAGTCGATCATCTTTCTGTACCCGGCTTCGCGCCTCAAAGGTGTTGCGCTGGCGGGTGGGCTGGGTTTCGTCAACGCGTGCGGGCTGCTTGGTGGGTTTGTCGGGCCGTCGGTAATGGGTGTGATCGAGCAAAGCACCGGCAATCCCATGAACGGCCTGAAGGTGATTGCGCTGGTATTGGTGGTGGCGGCTATTGCGGCGCTGCGGTTGCGCATGGGGCACGAACCTGAGCGTGGCGCACAGGCCAGCGAAGCGTCCTACACGTAGACGCCGGCAACGGGGCTTTCTACACTGCGGCTTGTCTTGGGGAAAGGGGCAGGCGCCGATGAATCGCAATGAATTACGCAAGGCCGACATCAACCTGATGGTGGTGTTCGAAGCACTGATGCTGGAACGCAACGTCACGCGGGTGGCAGAGAAGCTGTTTCTCGGCCAGCCGACCATCAGCTCGGCCCTCAACCGCTTGCGTACTTTGTTCAATGACCCGCTGTTCATTCGCGTCGGCCACCGCATGGAGCCCACGGCGCGGGCCGAGGAAATCATCCAGCATTTATCGCCAGCGCTGGACTCGTTGTCCTCGGCCTTGAGCCTGACCCATGACTTCGACCCGTCGATCAGTACCATGACCTTTCGCATCGGCCTGTCCGATGATGTCGAGTTCGGCCTGTTGCCGCCGTTGCTGCGCGCCCTGCGCCAGGAAGCGCCGCAAGTGGTGTTCGTGGTGCAACATGTGGATTACTGGCGCATCCCCGATCTGCTGGCCTCTGGCGATATCACCGTCGGCATCACCCAGACCCGTGGCCTGCCAGCGAATGCCAAGCGCAAGCTGCTGCGCCATATCCGCCCGCGTATCCTGCGTGCCGATGCCTCGGACACACCGCTGACCCTTGACGAATACTGCTCACGCCCTCACGTGCTGGTGTCCCACACCGCCAACGTGGCGGGGTTCGCCGATGAGTGGCTGGCGGAAATCGGCCGCAAGCGCCACGTGGTGTTGTCGGTGCCGCAATACAGCGCACTGCCGGCGTTGCTCGCCGGCACCGACCTGATCGCCAGCCTGCCGGACTACACCGCCGAGGCCATGGCCGTGTCGGGCCACCTGTTCTGCGAGCCGTTCCCGTTCGAGACGCCGACCCTGGATTTGTCCATGGTCTGGCTCAGCCACGTGGACACGGACCCGGCCGAGCGCTGGGTACGCTCGCGACTGGAAGCGTTCATGAGCGATCGAGGGTTTGGCGACCAAGGCCTGACTCCGTGGTATATCTAGGATTCTTCCTACCAAAGACTCGGAGCCCTCCATGCCACACCTGCACCTGGAATACACCGCCAACCTGACGAACCTGGCCGTTGAGAAAACCCTGCTACGGCTAAACAACGTGTTGATGGTGTCTGGCCAGTTCGGTTCCGAGTTCGATATCAAAAGCCGTGCGGTCAAGGTCGAGACGTTCCAGGTGGGCACCTCCCTCGACCCGCGCGGTTTTATCGCGGTGAAGCTGTCACTGCTCAGCGGGCGTTCGCCGCAGGTCAAGAAGCAGTTGTCGGAAAGCCTGCTGGCAGCCTTGCAGGACCTGGGCGACTGGCCGGAGGGCGTGCAGGTTCAACTGAGTGTCCTGTTGGTCGACATGGACCGCGATTCCTACAGCAAAGTCGCAATTGGCTAAGCCCTACAACAACCCCTGATCCGCACACACCTTCACCACCTGCTCACGAAACCAGGTATTGGCACTGTCCTGTTCACTGGTTTCGTTCCACTGCATCTCCAGGGTGAACCCCGGCAAGCCGTTCGGCGCTTCGCAATGGCCGAACACCGTGGACGGCGCCAGCAACTTTTGCACGCGACGGGGCAAGGTGACGATGAAGTCCGTGCCGGTGATCATCTTCAAGGCTGCGCTGTAGCTGTTGGCACGGGCGATGACCTGGCGCTTGTGGGCCTGGCGTGCGAGCCAGCCGTCGATCATGTTGGTGTCGGAGGTCCACGGCGTGGGAAACACGTGGCGTCGTTCGACGAAGGACTGCAGGCTGAAGGCCGGTTCCCGCGGCGCCGAGTGTTTATCGAACACGCACACCAAGTCGTCCTCCAGCAGCATCTGGGTGCGGAAGTCTTTGTGGGCGCGATGGAAGTTGGGGCCGAAGCAAATCACCAGGTCGAGACGACCTTCGCGCAGGTCGTCGGCGGGGATGTCGGTTTCCAGCTTCTGCACATTGACGATCACCGGCAGGTCGGCGCGGTCAAAGTTTTTCAACAGGCGCGGCAGGATCAACTGTTCGAAATATTCCGGCGCACACACGTTGAAGGTCACGGCCTTCAGCGTCGGATCGAAGGCTTGGCTGCCGGCGTGGCACAGGTTGATGCTTTCGAGGATCTTCTGCACATGGCCGTACATGGTGGTGGCCTTGTACGTCGGGCGCATGCCGGCGCGCGTGTTGATAAACAGCTCGTCTTCAAAACTGGTGCGCAGCTTCTTCAGGCTGTAGCTCACGGTGGACTGGCTGACAAACAGCGTTTCAGACACCTCGGTAACGCTGCTCTGGTCATAGACGGCGATAAACACCATCAAGTCCTGCATATCGAGCTTTCTGAGCAAGTTACTGTTTAGCATCGGTTTCGTCCGTAAACCCTTTGTACCGAACTCAGTACAAGACAGCACAAAAGCTTAACGGAACGAGCGTGCCAATAGAATGCTCTGTAGGGCGTTTCTATGTTTGGTGTGAGACAAATACTGTTTGCAACACGACCTCAACGGATATGTCGTGCGTAATGCTTTGGGTTGAAGCGCGTGACGATCAACAGCATCACCACGATCACCGCCGTCAGCGACCACCAGGCCCATTCGAAGCTGCCCAGTTGATCGCGGATCATCCCGGCGATCAGCGGCGACAACCCGGCAATCAGGTAGCCGATGCCTTGCACAAACGCGGTGAGGCCACCGGCGCGGCGCGGGTTGTCGAGGTGGTCGAGGGACAGGATCAGGCTCATCGGGAACAGGCCGCCGATGCCCAGGCCGAGCAGGCAAGGCCACAGCAGGCTCAGGTGTTGCGGGCTGAGAATCAGGCCACAGAAACCCAGGATGATCAGCACCAGCAACACCGCCACCACGCCGCGTTTATCCTGGCGACGGTTGGCGATGGCGGGGGTGATCAGGCCGGACACAACTTCCATCGCCGTCAGGAAACCCAGCAGCAAGCCGGCGTTCTGTTCACTCCACCCTTGCTCCACGTAGTACGGCGCCAGCCAGGCGAGCACGCAGGTGTAGGACGCGGTACCGAGTCCGAAAAACACCGCGAGCAACCACGCGCGACCGTTACCGAAAAATGACTCCTGAGGACCAGCACCGGCTTGGGGCAGTGGCGGCAACACCGAGCGCTGGGCGTACCAAAACACCAAGGCCAACAGCGCCAGCACGGCCCAGATCGCCAGGCCGATGCGCCAACTGCCGGTCTGCACCTGCACGAACGGTGCAAACGAGGCGGCCAGCGCCGCGCCGCCCATGATCGCGGTGACGTACAGGCCCATGAACAGCGAAACATTGTCACTGAACCGCGACTTGATCAGTGCGGGCATCAGCGCCTGGATCATCGCAATCCCCACACCGGCGGCAATGGCGCTGACAATCAACTCCAGCGCCGAATCGAGGAACAACCGCGACAATGTCGCCACGCCAATCACCAGCAGCGACACCACGATGCTGCGGTGCTCGCCAAAACGTTTGGCCAGGCCCATGCCGAAGAACATCGCCAAGCCCATGGCCATCACCGGCAACATGGTCAGCAGGGCCGCGCTGCTGAAACTCAACGGCACGTCGCCACGAATCGAGGACAACAGGGGGCCGACAGCGGCCATTGAGGGGCGCAGGTTGAGGGCGACCAGCACGACACTGATCATCAGCCAGACGGCGGTGGTGGGTTTTGTTTGGACGGTTTCCATGGGACGGCCTTGAGTGAACAGGGGCGAATCAGGCCATGGGTGGAGGAGGGGGGCAAATGAGAAAGTCGCAGGGGCTATCTAAAAAATGCGGATGACTTTGTGGCGAGGGAGCAAGCTTCCTCGCCACAAAAGATCGTTATGGGCTAAAGGGACCGGATCACATGCTTGATCTCCTGAAACGCCGCCAACCCCCAAGGCCCCAACTCGCGGCCAAGGCTGCTCTGCTTGTAACCGCCCCACGCGGCCTGCGGGAAGATCACCTGCGGTGCGTTGATCCACACCAGCCCGGCCTGCAAGGCGTTCGCCACGCGCTCGGCGGTTTCGTGGCTGGCGCTGACCACACTCGCCACCAGGCCGAAATCACTGTCGTTGGCCAGGGCAATGGCCTCGGCTTGCGAGGTGAAACGTCGTACACAGAGCACCGGGCCGAAGATCTCTTCGTTCCACAACGCGCTGTCCAGCGGTACGTCGGTGAACACGGTCGGGCGGATGAAAAAGCCCTTCGGCAGGTCCGCAGGTCGGTCACCGCCACACAGCAAACGTGCGCCGTCCTCAACACCGCGCTGGATATGCCCCAACACGCGTTGATATTGCACGCGGTTGATCAACGCGCCCATTTCCACGTGATCGGCAAACGGGTCAGCCACGCGAATGCCTTCAGCCCGTGCTTGTACACGTTGCAGGAATTCATCCGCCAGGCTGTCAGCTACCAGCACGCGACTGGTGGCGGAACACATCTGCCCGGCGTTGAAAAATCCACCGCCACAGGCCAGTTCCACCGCCAGGTCCAGGTCGGCATCGGCCAACACCAGCAGGGAAGATTTGCCGCCCAGTTCCAGGCTCACACCCTTGATGGTTTCGGCGGCGCGCTGCATCACTTGCACGCCGACGGCGTTGCTGCCGGTGAAGGAGATCTTCGCCACGCGGCGATCCGCCGCCAGTGGCGCGCCCACTTCCAGGCCCGTGCCGCACACCAGGTTGAACACCCCGGCCGGCAAGCCTGCCTCGGCGATAATCCGTGCCAGTTGCAGTTCCGCCAATGGCGTGACTTCCGATGGCTTGAGCACCACGCAGCAACCGGCCGCCAGGGCGGGAGCGAGTTTCCAGGCGGTGGTGACCATCGGGAAATTCCAAGGCACGATCAGCCCGACCACACCGCACGGCTCACGACGCAGGCGTGCGCTGAAGTCCGCGCTGGGCAATGCCACCGGGCTATCCTGGCTGGCATCCATCGCTTCGGCCACGCTGGCGTAATAGTCGAAGGTGGCGATCACATCGTCCACATCAATCGCGGCTTCAAACAGCGGTTTGCCGTTGTTGCTCGACTGCAGGTGCATCAGCTGTTCGCGCTGCTCGCTGACGCCTTGGGCGATCTTGCGCAACAGCGCGGCGCGGTCGCGGCCGGTGCTTTTTGACCAGTCGATGAACGCGGCGCTGGCGGCGTCGACCGCCTCGGTGACCGTGCTCGCATCGCCGACGCTGACGTGGGCCAGGACGGCTTCAGTCGCGGGGTTGATCACATCAAGCGAGGCCAGTCCGGCACGCCATGCGCCATTGATATACACACCGTTCAATACCGCGCTCATACCGTCACCGCCTTCATCCACAGCCCCTGTTCAATTTCAATCAGCGTCGGCCCTTGGCGATCAGCCGCTGCGCGTAGTGCCACGCGCAGCGACTCAATCCCTTGGATGCTGTCGGCGGCGCAACCGAGTGCCTTGGCCACGCCGATAAAGTCCGGCGTGTAGATGTCCACGCCGACCGGCTCGATGGCGCGGTTGACCATGTATTTCTTGATCTCCTCATAGCCGTGGTTATTCCACAGCAACACGATCACCGGCGTGCGCGCTTCCACCGCGCTGGCCAGTTCCGGGAGGGTGAATTGCAGGCCGCCGTCGCCGATCAGGCACACCACCGGCTGCCCATCGCCACGCCCCAGCCAGGCGCCGATGGCGGCAGGCAAGGCATAGCCCAAGGTGCCGTAGCCGGTGGACGAGTTGAACCAGCGGCGCGGGTGGTCGAGGTTCAGGGTCAGGTTGCCGCTGTACACCGGTTGGGTGGAGTCGCCCACCAGCACGGCGTTGGGCAGCTCTTCGAGGACGGTATTGAGGAACAGGGTTTGCGCGCGGGTGGCGGCGTCCCAGCTGGGGGTCAGTTCCGCCCACAGGCGCGCTACGCGTTCAGCGCCCCACGCGCTGTTACGCGGTGGCAACGACTTGCTGGTCAACTCGTCCAACAGCGCTTCGGTGGCGATTTGAGCATCGGCCACCAAGGCCACTTGCGGCGGGTAGTTGCGCACGGTCTGGTCGGGGTCGATATCGATGCGCAGCAGCGCGCCGGGAATCTCGAAACCACCGGCGAAGGTCACGTCGTAGTCGGTTTCCGCCAGCTCGGTGCCGATGGCCAGTACTACGTCCGCTTCGGCCACCAGTGCGCGGGTGGCAACCAGGGTCTGGGTTGAGCCGATCAGCAGCGGGTGGTGGCCGGGCAGCATGCCTTTGGCGTTGATGGTCAGGGCCACCGGTGCGCCGAGGGCTTCGGCCAGTCGGGTCAGTTCCGGCGCTGCGTCGATGGCGCCACCACCGGCCAGGATCAAGGGCTTCTTGGCGGCTGCGAGCAACTGGCTCATTTGCTTGACCGCCGACGGCGCCGCGCCGGCACGGGCCACGCTGACCGGTTCACTGCCCAGCAACGCGTCGGCATTTTCCACCAGCACATCCAGCGGGATTTCGATGTGCACCGGGCGCGGCCGTCCGGCCTGGAACAACGCAAACGCCCGCGCCAACACGCCGGGCAACTCTGCCGCCGACATCAGGGTATGGGAGAACGCCGCCACGCCGGCCATCATCGCGCCCTGGTTCGGCAGCTCATGCAGCTTGCCGCGCCCGCCGCCCAATTGGCTGCGCGACTGCACGCTGGAAATCACCAGCATCGGGATCGAGTCGGCATAGGCCTGGCCCATGGCGGTGGTGATATTGGTCATGCCGGGGCCGGTGATGATGAAGCACACGCCGGGTTTGCCGCTGGTGCGCGCGTAACCGTCGGCCATGAAGCCGGCGCCCTGTTCGTGGCGCGGGGTGACGTGGCGGATGCTGGAACGGGCCAGGCCGCGATACAACTCCACGGTGTGTACGCCGGGAATGCCAAACACCTGGTCCACGCCGTAGCCTTCCAGGAGGTTGACCAATACTTCGCCGCAGGTCGCCATAAAGGTCGCTCTTATTGTTGAGATAAGGCGTTATTGGACCGGCTGGCCGGTAGCGGCAACAATCGATAAAAAGTCATACTAGCCATGTCCTCACGTCATGGCTGCGCCCCGATGAAACGCCTCCCGCCACTGCCCGCGCTGCACACCTTCTGGGTCACGGCCCAGTGCTGCAACTTCACCCGCGCCGCCGAGCAACTGCACATCACCCAGGGCGCGGTGAGCCGGCAGATTGCCGGGCTGGAAAGTCATTTGGGTTATGCGCTGTTCCAACGCCAGGCGCGTGGCTTGAGCCTGACCGAAGAGGGCCGCGAATGGTCACTGCGCGCACAGCAGGTGTTTGGCCTGCTCGGCGAAGCGGTGGAGCAGATCGGCAGTCGCCGCCAGGTCCTGCAACTCAAGGCGTCCACCTGTGTGATGCGCTGGCTGCTGCCGCGCCTGATGCAATGGCAGAAGGAACGCCCGGACGTGCCGGTGGAACTCACCACCACCGTGGCCTACACCGTGGACTTTCGCCGCGAGCAATTCGACGCGGCGGTGATCTATGCGCCCATCGCCGAGCAATCGGCCGAGGCGCGGCATCTGTTCGATGAACAGCTCACGCCGGTCTGCGCACCGGCACTGCTCACGGGCTTGCACAGACCGCAAGATTTGCAGCAACAGGTCCTGCTGCATCCCACGCGGGATGAACGGGATTGGGCATTGTGGCTCAAGGCGGCGCAGACGCGGCTGGGCAATTTGAGCCAGGGCCATCATTTTGAAACGCTGGATTTGGCGATGACGGTTGCGTCACAAGGTTCCGGCGTGGCGATTGGCGACAGTGCGTTGATCGGCGAGGATTTGAAGGCGGGGCGGTTGGTGATGCCGTTTGAGCTTCGGGTGCCGACGGGGATGGGGTATTACCTGGTGTATCCGCCGGGGACCGAGCCTTCGGCTGGGCTTGAGGCCCTGATGGACTGGTTAATGAGCCAAGCGCAACAGTCGTAACACCCGAGATCAACTGTGGGAGCAGGCAAGCCAGCTCCCACAGTTTTTAACCGCGTTGCATCAGTAACCTACGGTGAAACGCTGGCGTGAGTGTTTCGGCGATTCAACTTCGTCGATCAACGCAATCGCATAGTCCGCAAAACTGATCCAACTGCGACCTTCACTGCTCACCAGCAAGTCATCCTGGCCCACCCGGAATTGACCGGTGCGCTCGGTCTCGACGAACTCCGCCGACGGCGACAGGAACGTCCAGTCCAGTTCCTTCTCCTGGCGCAGTGCGTCAAGAAACATCGCACCCGCGGTGGCTTCCGCTTTGTATTCCTCAGGGAAACCCACGCTGTCGATCACCCGACCGCCACCTGGCAGCAACAGCGAACCGGCACCGCCCACCACCAGCAGGCGTTTTACCCCGGCCTTTTTCACCGGCTCGATCACGGCGCTGGCGGGCAGGGTCGCGAAGTGCGCCGCGCTGATCACCACGTCGCTGCCACTCACCGCCTGTTGCAGGGCGTTGGCGTCCAGGGCGTCGACTTGTTTGACGGTGACGCCAGGGCGCACGGCCAGCGTGTCGGTATTACGAGCGATGGCGGTGACGGTGTGCCCACGACGCAGCGCTTCTTCCAGCAGTTGGCTACCGGCACGGCCGGTGGCCCCAATGATTGCAATCTTGCTCATGACGTTCTCCAGTACGTTAGGGTTTGAAACGGTTCACCACTTCATTTCGCCCTTGGCGACTTTGGCGCTCAGTTCCAGCGAGCTTTCGTCGGCGAGGGTGGGGTAACGCTTTTTCATGGCCGCGATCAGGGCGGCGGAATCCTTGGCCTGGGCGGTCTCGGCGTCGAAGGCCTTGATGTAGTCCGCGGTAAAGGCCACCGATTGCAGCGTCGGTGTGCCGAGGTAGTGGCCCGGGATCACGGTCTTTGGTTTCAGCTGTTGGATGCGTTGCAGTGTCGCCAGCCAGTCTTTATGGGACTTCGCGCTCTGGGTATCGGCCATCCACAGGTGGATGTTTTCGGAGACAACCACGCCACCGACCACGGCCTTGATCGACGGGATCCACACAAAACTGCGATCCGGCTGCGCGCCATCCAGGCCGATGACCTCCAGTGGCTGGCCTTCCAGGCTCAGGCTGTGACCTTCGAGGACCTGCGGCACGATGGTTTTAGACGGCTTGTCTGCGCCCATTTTCGGGCCCCAGAACTCCAGCTTGCCGGCGACGGTGGCCTTGATGTGGTCGACCACCGGTTGCGGCGCCAGCACCTTGGCCTCGGGGAAGGCGGCGGTGAGGGTGTCGAGGCCGAAGTAGTAGTCCGGGTCGCCATGGCTGATGTAGATGGTGGTGAGGTGCTTGCCGCTGGCGCGGATCTTCTGCACCAATTGCTCGGCCTGGCCTTTGCCGAATTGGGCGTCCACCAGGATCGCGTCCTTGGCGCCGCTGACCAGCACCGAGCTGACCGGGAAGATCGCGGCTTCGCCTGGGTTGTACACGTCCAGCTTCAGCTCGGCCGCAGCCGCATGGGCGGCGAAGGCCAGGGCGGCGGTGGCCAGGGTCAGGCGCTTGAAGGTTGAGAACATCGGGCAACTCCAGCATCGGTAAAGGATGCACAGAGCTTAGTTGCACAAAACCAGACTAAAAATGCGATGCTGGGACATAGTTTGTTTCTGAAATCGGGCAGATCATGGATCGTCTTCAAGCAATGCGCGTGTTTGTCACGGTGGTGGACCTGGGCAGCCAGTCCGCCGCCGCCGATCATCTGGACCTGTCGCGGCCGGTGGTGTCGCGTTATTTGGCAGAGCTGGAAGACTGGGTCGGCGCCCGTTTGCTGCACCGCACCACGCGCAAGCTCAGCCTGACGGCGGCGGGCAGTGAAACCCTGCCACGCTGTCGGCAATTGCTGGAATTGTGTTGCGACATGCAAGCCGCCGTCAGCGAGCCCGATGAAGCCCCCCGTGGTTTGCTGCGCTTGAGCGTCAGCACTTCGTTCGGCCAGGCGCAATTGGCCCAGGCCATTGCCGAATACGTCAAGCGCTACCCGCTGGTGACGGTCGACCTGCAGATGCTCGACCGCACGGTGAACCTGGTGGATGAGCGCATCGACCTGGCTATCCGCACCAGCAACGACCTGGACCCCAACCTCATTGCCCGGCGCCTCACGGTGTGCCGCTCGGTGGTGTGTGCCTCGCCGGCCTACCTGCTGGAGCATCCTGCGCCGCAGAAGGTCGAAGACCTGGCCGGTCACAATTGCCTCACCCATTCCTATTTCGGTAAAAGCCTGTGGCATTTCGAAGAGCGAGGTGAGCCGGTCTCGGTGCCGATCAACGGCAATATCACCTCCAACGAGGCCAGTACGTTGTTACGCGTGACGTTGGCCGGTGCCGGGGTGTCGATGTTGCCCACTTACCAGGCCGGCGATTACATCCGTCGCGGCGAACTGGTGCGCTTGCTGCCCGAGGCCGAGCCTCGGCAGATGAACATCTATGCGGTGTACGCCTCGCGCAAACACATGCCGTCGGCGCTGCGCAGCTTGCTGGATTTCCTGGTGCTGCGGTTTCCGGAAGAGCCGGCGTGGGATGTCGGGCTCTAGGCTGGGATCAACCGGTTGAATGTCGTCCGATAATGGCAACTTGGCCTGGTTGACCTATGCTTTAGACAGCACCCTGTAGATCCGCAGAGGTCTGTGCCATGAGCATTAAAACCAGAAAGTACCTGATGATTTTCAGCCTGTGCGCCATTGCCAGCGCACTCTACGGGACCGCCGCCTACCGTGTGGAGCAAACCCGTATGCAGCCGACCTTTGCGATCAGCTGCCATCAGGATCAATGTGTTCCCCGAACCGGCAGTTTCAGCGCGCTCAGGTAGCCGATGGTTCGGCTTTCAACTGCTCGCGAAACGCCTTGGGTGAGAACCCGACCCGTCGGCGGAACAGCCGAGAGAAGTTGGTCGGGTCGGAAAAGCCCAGCACTTCCGACATCTCATTGATGGTCATGCTGGTGTACGTCAGCAAACGCTTGGCTTCCAGCAATTGGCGGTCATGCATGATCTGCAACGCAGGTTGCCCACCCAATTCCCGACATGTCCCGTTCAGGTGTGAGACCGAGATCCCCAGTTTGTGGGCAAGATCCTCGATCTTCGGGTGTTCGCGGTAATGCTGCTCGACCAACTGGGTAAAGCGCCGGAAGTATTCACGCCCCCTTGGCGCACGTGGGTGACGGCGCTGGATGGCCTGGCGGCTGATCCATACCAGCAACACGCTGACCAACGCGTGCATCATCATGTCCCGTGCCGGTTGTTCATCGGCGTATTCATCCTGCAAGCGGGCGAACTGGCTGTTCAGGTAATCACTGTCTTTGCCCGCCGGGTAACTGCCGAGCGTTTGTAAACCGTCCACGGTGGCGCCCAATTGTGTTTGCAGGTGGCTGACCAACGGCGCCGAAAGCGTCACTACGTAGCCTTCGACGTCCTCAGGAAAACGGAACCCGTGCACGCACAGGGGCGGCAGGACTTGCAGGGTTGCTTCGTTCAGGGTGGTGCGCTGGCCTTCGATTTCCAGCTGTGCCTGGCCTTTGTGCACGTAGAGCAACTGGCACAGATCCGCGTGCCGGTGGGGTTGAATTTCCCACTGGTATTCCCGACTGCGCCGGGAAATGGTTTCGCAGTGCAACAAATCGGGGGTGGGCCATTGCTGGTGTTCCCCGTAAAGCTTGAAGACCGGAATTGCGGTTTTGGTCATGGTTTCAACCCGATACTCGGAAGAGTGGTGCGGTAATCGCCCCGATTGGCAAAAAGCGCAGGCTTTGGCGCAGTTTTCACCTTCTTATGCCGCTCACTCAAGTGAAAAATGTCAGCAACAAGACCAATGACAACTCTTTCACCCGATCCGTTCGAGTGGAACTTGCGGGCCATAAAAATAATGAAAACGCTGAAAACCCAAGTCGCCATTATCGGCGCCGGTCCTTCCGGACTGCTGCTTGGCCAACTGCTGCATCAGGCAGGGATCGAGACCCTCATCCTAGAGCGCCAGAGCGCCGATTACGTGCAAGGCCGCATCCGTGCCGGCGTGCTGGAACAAGGCATGGCCGACCTGCTGCGGCAGGCCGGCGTCAGCCAGCGCATGGACAACGAAGGCCTGGTGCATGACGGTTTCGAGTTGTCGCTGAACGGCCGGTTGACCCATATCGATCTCAAGGGCCTGACCGGCGGTCAATCGGTGATGATCTACGGCCAGACCGAAGTCACCCGCGACCTGATGACTGCCCGTGCCGCCGCCGGTGCCACCACCCTGTATGAAGCGCGCAATGTGCAGCCCCACGCTCTCAAAAGTGATCGACCCTGGCTGACCTTTGAGCATCAGGGCCAAGCGTTCCGCCTGGAGTGCGATTACATCGCCGGTTGCGACGGTTATCACGGCATTGCGCGCCAATCGATCCCGGCTGAATCGCTCAAGGTCTTTGAACGTGTCTACCCGTTCGGCTGGCTGGGCATCCTCGCCGACACGCCGCCCGTTCACCCTGAGTTGGTCTACGCCAAACACCCGCGCGGTTTCGCCCTGTGCAGCATGCGTTCGCCGACGCGCAGCCGGTATTACCTGCAGGTGCCGGTGGAGGAACCGATTGACGAATGGTCCGACGCCCGTTTCTGGGGTGAACTGAAAACCCGCCTGCCCAGCCACCTCGCCGAACAGTTGGTCACCGGCCCTTCGATCGAAAAAAGCATCGCACCGCTGCGCAGTTTTGTGGTGGAACCGATGCAGTACGGGCGCCTGTTCCTGCTCGGTGACGCGGCGCATATCGTGCCGCCCACCGGGGCCAAAGGCTTGAACCTGGCGGCCAGTGATGTGAGTACGCTGTACCGGATTCTGCTCAAGGTCTACGGCGAAGGGCGCGTGGATTTGCTGGAGCGTTACTCCGCCATCTGCCTGCGGCGGGTATGGAAGGCCGAGCGGTTTTCCTGGTGGATGACCTCGATGCTGCACCAGTTTCCCGAGGCGGATGGGTTCAGCCAGCGCATCGCCGAGAGTGAACTTGACTACTTCATCCACTCCGAGGCGGGGCGCAAGACCATCGCAGAAAATTACGTCGGACTTCCTTACGAAGCTATCGAATAGCCTGCTATCGTATCGAGCATTCCCGTGGGCCGCCTTTTTCCACGGGCCTTGCTCGAAGGTCTTGCCGTGACGCACCTCAATCAGCCTGCTCCGCCACTGCCCGCTGTGCGCAGTATTCTCGCCTCACTGATGATCGCGATCTTCCTGGGGGCGCTGGACCAGACCATTGTCGCCGTGTCCATGCCCGCTATTTCCGCACAGTTCCACGACGTCAACCTGCTGGCCTGGGTCATCTCCGGCTATATGGTGGCGATGACCGTGGCGGTGCCGATCTACGGCAAGCTCGGCGACCTGTACGGGCGGCGGCCAATGATGCTGATCGGCATGGGCCTGTTCACCCTGGCCTCACTGTTCTGCGGCATGGCGCAAAGCATGGAGCAACTGGTGCTGGCGCGGATCCTCCAGGGCATCGGCGCCGGCGGCATGATCTCGGTGAGCCAGGCGATTATCGGCGACATCATCCCGCCCCGCGAACGCGGCCGCTACCAAGGCTATTTCAGCAGCATGTACGCGGTGGCCAGCGTGGCCGGGCCGGTGCTGGGCGGCTACATGACCGAATACCTGTCGTGGCGCTGGGTGTTCCTGATCAACCTGCCCTTGGGCGCTGGCGCCTGGTACGTGGCTCATCGCACCCTGGTGGGCCTGTCGGTGCCGCAGCGCAAGCCGATCATCGATTACCTCGGCACAGTGTTGATGATCGTTGGCCTCACGGCCTTGTTGTTGGGCATCACCGAAATCGGCCAGGGCCATCACTGGCGTGACAATCAGGTGCTGGGCTTGCTCGCCTGTGCGCTGGTGGCGTTGACGGTGTTTGTCTGGCACGAGCGCCGGGCGCGAGAGCCGTTGTTGCCGATGCATTTGTTCGCCAACCGCAGTGCGGTGTTGTGCTGGTGCACGATCTTTTTCACCAGCTTCCAGGCGATTTCCCTGACGGTGCTGATGCCGCTGCGTTATCAGACAGTGACCGGTTCGGGTGCGGACAGCGCGGCGTTGCACCTGTTGCCGTTGGCCATGGGCTTGCCGATGGGGGCTTATTTTGCCGGGCGCATGACCTCGGTGACCGGTCGCTATAAGCCGATGATCCTCAGCGGCGCGTTGCTGAGCCCCTTCGCGATTCTCGGCATGGCCCTGAGCGCGCCCCAGGCGGTGGGGCTGACGGCGCTGTTTATGTTGTTGTGCGGAATCGCGGCTGGCATGCAATTCCCGACGTCCCTGGTGGGTACGCAAAATTCGGTGGAACAGCGCGATATCGGCGTCGCCACCAGCACCACCAACCTGTTCCGTTCCCTGGGCGGGGCGGTGGGAGTAGCGTGCATGTCGGCGCTGTTGCTGGCGCTGTTGCAGGATTCCAGCTTCGCCCACTTGGCCAGCGGCGCGCTGGTGGCCGAAGGCAGTTCCGGCAACGTGCTGCTCGACGGCCTCAACGCCGCCCCCGGCCCGGCGCAGGATGCCCTGCGCGGAGAGTTGGCGGTGACGTTCCGGCATTTGTTGATGGTCAGTGCGGCGGTGTCACTGCTGGGGCTGGCGGCGGCAATCGCGATGCCCAATCGGGTGTTGCGTGGCCGTGAAGACAAGGCCAAGTAGTCTCAAGGGCTGTAATAACCCACCGCCACCATGAAATGCCCGGCCTTGCGCACATACGCGTGCTTATTCTCGACCTTGTCGGTCACCGGGTTTTTCCAGCGGTATTTGTATTCGCCCTGGTCCTGCTCGGCCATCAACTTGAGGATAGGCTCGCCCACGGGCTTGCCGTCCGGGTCCTTGATCTTGCTGAAGTCGGTGTTGACCAGTCGCAGGTTGGTGCCGTGGGCTACATAGCGCTGGGTATTGAGGTCCACCACGAACACATAAAGGTCGTCCTGCAGGAAACCGCCCTGCAATGAGTTGATGGCCTTGAGTGTGCCGGTTTCATCCTTGAGCAAGGCGGTTGCCGCTTTGTTGCGCAGGGCCCGGGCCTGTTCCGGCGTGGCCCGTGGCAGGTAATAACCCACCGCGAGAATGCGTTCGCCCACGCGCTGATAAAACACATGCTTGTGTTCGACCTTGCCATCGTTCCAGTTCTGCCAGCGATAGTCTGCCTGCTGGATGCCCTGGCCTTCCGGCACCTTGAGCGCATCCTTGAAGGACTGGCGCAAGTCCGGCCCGAGCACTTCGGATACATCGCGGCCGATCAAGGCGGAGGAGGGGCCACCGCTGGCCAGCAGGACGCCTTGGGTGTCGACCACGAACACATAGCGGTCGTGGTCGACGAATTCGCCCTGTCGGCTGAAGGCGGCAAACGCCTTGTCGCCGTTGCTCTGGTAGTAGGCCAAGGCTTTTTCCAGCAGCGCCTTGGCCGCCTGGGCGTCTTCATCCTGAGTCGTTGCGGCGTGCACCTGGCTGAAACACAACAGCAGCAGCCAGGTGAGTCGGAACACTGCCTTCATTATCCGTCCCTCGTTCTTGTTGGTGTGACAAGAGCGTAGACGGTCGCGGGCGACTCAGAAGGGTTTGGTCGGCAGGTACTTGCCATCCAGGGTGATCACTGCGCGGGAACCACCGTCCGGGTCCTCGACCTTCTTGATGTCCAGCTTGAAGTTGATCGCACTGATGATGCCGTCGCCAAACTGCTCATGGACCAGCGCCTTGAGGGTGGTGCCATAGACTTGAAGCATTTCGTAGAAACGGTACATCGTCGGGTCCGTCGGCACGCCGCCGGGGAAGCTGCCGCGCAGCGGCACGCTTTGCAGCAGGCGGCTGGCGTCCTGGTCCAGGCCGAGCTTGTCGCACACCACGTCCGCAGCGTCCCTGGGCAGCGGGTGCTGGCCGAGCAGGGCGGCGGTGACGAACGCCAGGCTGAGCCCGGTGCCGTCGGTGAGGTCCTGCCAGGACAGGTTCTTGCGGGCCTTGAGGTCGATGATAGTGTCGGCCAGGGCCAGCCGTGGGGTTTGGGAGAAGTTGGATTGCAACATGGTGATGTCCTCTGGGTTGGAAATGGGGTCAGGCCGCGTGAGTGGGTTGGCCGAGCAGCGAAACGAAGCGCCCGCTGCGGCTGTCCAGGGCGTCGATGGCGCCGGTTTCGATGTCGTACACCCAGCCGTGCAACGTCAGCCGACCTTGTTCCAAGGCCAGGGCGACGGAAGGGTGGGTCTTGAGATTGGCCAACTGGGCGATCACGTTTTCGCGCACCAAGTCGCTCAAGCGGGCGGCATCGGATGCGTGTTGGCGGGCGGCGTTGATCACCTTGGCCGACTCGGCATGGCGCAACCAGTTGGCCACGGCCGGCAGGTGATCCAGGCATTTGCAGGTGGAGATGGCGGTCATCGCGCCGCAGTCGGAATGGCCGCAGATCACAATGTCGCTGACCCCCAGCACCGCCACCGCGTATTCGACGGTGGCCGACACACCACCCGGCTCCGGGCCGTAGGACGGCACGATGTTGCCGGCGTTGCGGATCACGAACAGATCGCCCGGTTCCTGCTGGGTCAGCAGCTCGGGGACCACACGGCTGTCGGAACAGGACACAAACAGCGTGCCCGGGGTTTGCGTGGTCGCCAGATGTTTGAACAGGTCGCTGCGTTGGGCAAAGGCTTCGGCCTGGAATTTGCGGAAGCCGTCGATGAGATGTTGCATGGGAAGTTCTCCTTGCGTCGCTGATAGGGCAAGGATGGAAGTTTTCAGCTATAGCGTCCAAGGCCGGCTTATTATGGTTTCCATTGGTCATGCCTATAGTTGGGGGCTTCGATGTTGCTGCGCCATATCCGTTACCTGCTGGCGGTGGCTGAACACCGCAATTTCACCCGCGCTGCCGAGGCGCTGCATGTGTCGCAGCCGACCTTGTCGCAGCAGATCAAGCAGTTGGAAGACACCTTGGGCGCACCGCTGCTGGACCGCTCAGGGCGTAGCGTCAGCCTGACCGATGCCGGTGAAGCCTATGTACGCTTTGCGCGGCTGGCCTTGCAGGACCTGCAGGCCGGCACCCGCGCCATGCATGACGTGCAGGACTTGAGCCGAGGCAACCTGCGCCTGGCCATGACGCCGACCTTTACCGCCTACCTGGTCGGGCCGTTGCTGGCGCAGTTCAATCAGCGCTATCCGGGCATTACCGTGAGCATCGAGGAACTGACCCAGGACCGCATGGAAACCGCCTTGGCGGAAGACGCGCTGGATATCGGCATTGGTTTTACCGGCGAGCATCTGCCGGACATCGAGTGCGAAGGGCTGTTTGTTGAAACGCTGAGTGGGGTGGTCGGCGCCAACCATCCGGGCCTGGATGGCCGGCAGTGGCTGGCGCAACCCTTGGTGTTGTTGAACCCAGGCTTTGCGACCCGGCGCTACATCGATGATTACTGCCGTGCCCAGGGGATAAGGCCGTTGATTGCGATGGAGGCCAACTCCATCAGCGCAATCATCGAAATCGTGCGCAGCACGGCGCTGGCAACCATCCTGCCCAGCGCGATCGCCGAGGCCCAGCCAGGGTTGAACGCGGTGGCGATCAGCCCGGCATTTCCGCAACGCACCGTGGCCCTGCTGAGTCGCAAGGGCGCCTATCGCAGTGCCGCGTGTCGCGCCTTCGTGGCGTTGATCAAGGCGCGGCCAGCCACTGGCTGACGATAGCGTCATACGCCCCCGTGGCCTGGCTCAGGTGCAGCCATTGGTCGACGTAGCTTTTCCAGGCCATATCATCACGGGGCAACAGGAAGGCTTTTTCGCTGTACTGCATCTGCCGCTCGGGGTTCACGGCACACAGCCCCGGCTTGAGCTTCTGCTGGTAACGCGCTTCGCTGGCGTCGGTGATCATCACATCGGCCTTGCCCGCCAGCAGTTCGTCGAAAATGGTCACGTTGTCGTGCAGGCGAATCTGCGCCTGGCCCAAGTGGGTGCGGGCGAATACTTCGTTGGTGCCGCCGGCGGGCTCGATCACGCGCACCTGGGGCTGGTTGATCTGTTCGACGCTCTGGTAGCGCTGCACATCGGCACAGCGCACTAACGGGATTTTGCCGTCGACGCCCAGGGATTGACTGAAGAAGGCTTTTTTCTGACGCTCCAGCGATACCGAAATGCCGCCTACGGCGATGTCACAGCGTTGGGCCAGGAAGTCCGGCATCAGGGTTTTCCAGGTGGTAGGCACCCATTGGATTTTTGCGTTGAGGCTCTTGGCCAGGGACTCGGCCATGGCGATGTCGATACCTTCGTAGC
Source organism: Pseudomonas sp. P7759 (assembly GCF_013386445.1). Lineage (NCBI taxonomy): Bacteria > Pseudomonadati > Pseudomonadota > Gammaproteobacteria > Pseudomonadales > Pseudomonadaceae > Pseudomonas > Pseudomonas sp. P7759. The sequence goes on along the minus strand of NZ_JACART010000029.1, from coordinate 47,227 downwards.
GGCCGTCGGCGCGCAGCGATGTGTAGGGCTTGTAGTCGCCAGTGGTGCAGACCGTCAGCGTGCCGCGTTGCAACACCTGGTCAAGGCGCGACGGCGCGGTGTCGGCCAGGGCGCTGGTGGCCAGACTTGCCAGTACACAGAGGGCGAAAGGAGCTTTCATGCGGTCGAGTCCTTGGGGCATGGGCGTGGGCGCTCATTATTTCCAGCACCGGGCACGGTAGCAAGGTGTGGCGAATGTTTAGCCAAGTCGAAACCAAACTCCGCCAACCCTGAATTTAATCACCTGTGCTGGCGTGTGACGCTGGCGGTTACCTCTAGCATTGTGATTCCCGCATGGACGGCTCTTCCGACACCCACCCCGCGACACTGCCGTCCGATCTCGCGTTCTGGGCCCTGTTCCACTGCCGACACGCACGCCCACCAGATACTGCATTCCTACGTTGATCCATCCCCTGGATGGCGCGCACCTGCGCGCCTGCCTGACCCACACGTATGAGAATGCCCATGAGTGTCTTTGCCTGCCTGCAAGAAGCCCAGTCCTTCCTTGAACAGAACCCGGACATTGAGATGTTCGAGCTGTTTATCCTCGATAACAATGGCGTGCCACGCGGCAAGTTGCTGCACCGCGATGAGTTGCTGGCGGTGTATGAAAGTGGCCGGCCTTTGCCCAGTACCATTCTTGGCCTGACCATCAATGGCGACGACGTGGAAAACTCCGGGCTGGTGTGGGAAGTGGGTGATATCGATTGCCGCGCCTACCCGATCAGCGGCAGTTTGCAGCGCATGCCGTGGCGCCTGATTCCGACGGCCGCCGTGCAAGTCAGCATGCACCCCACCGAAGGCCTGCCCGCCACCGTCGCCGACCCCCGGCACTTGCTGGCCAAGGTGATTGACGGACTCAAGGCCGACGGCTATTACCCGGTGATGGCGGCGGAACTGGAGTTCTACCTACTCGACCAGAAACCCGACAGCCACGGCCGCCCGCAGCCGGCGCGGGATGTGGACGGCGGTCGCCCGCGTTCGACTCAGGTCTACGGCCTGCGCGAGCTGGAGCAGATCGAGCCTTTCCTCGCTGATCTCTATAGCGCCTGCAAACTGCAAGGCATCCCGGCGCGAACGGCCATCTCCGAATACGCCCCAGGCCAGGTGGAAATCACCTTGGAGCATCGCGCCGACGCCCTGCAAGCGATGGACGAAGCGGTGCGCTACAAACGTCTGGTCAAGGGTGTGGCGCATAAACACGGGATGACCGCCTGCTTCATGGCCAAGCCGTTCGACGACCTGGCTGGCACCGGCATGCACATGCACGTCAGCCTGGCAGACGCCGAGGGCAACAACCTGTTCGCCAGCGAAGCCACCGACGGTACGCCGCTGCTGCGCCACGCCGTGGGCGGCATGCTCAGCACCCTGCTCGATTCCTTGCTGATGTTCTGCCCGAATGCCAACTCCTACCGCCGCTTCCAGACCAACAGCTACGCCCCGCTGGCCGCCACCTGGGGCGTGGACAACCGCACCGTCAGCCTGCGGGTGCCGGGCGGCCCGGCGAACTCGCGGCATATCGAGCACCGCATCTGCGGCGCCGACGCCAACCCCTACCTGGCCGCTGCCGCGATCCTGGCCGGCATCCATCGCGGTATCCGCGAACAGCGCGACCCCGGCGCTCCGGTAGAAGGCAACGGCTACGCCCAGGCCAAGGAGTTGCTGCCCACCGACTGGCTGACCACCTTGCGCGCCCTGGAAGGGTCGAGCTGGGCGCGGGACGCGTTCGGCAGTGAATTCCTCGGCGTGTACCTGGCGGTCAAGCGCGCCGAATACCGCCAGTTCATGGGCGAGGTGGGCGAGCAGGATTGGCGCTGGTATCTGCATCAGGCGTGAACCGGATTCGGTGGTGAACGTTTCGACCTTTTTTTGACATTGCACTGGTTAAGCTGCGAATCAAGGTCGTTCACTGCCGTTCCACCCACATGAGCCCACGATGTCGCCACAACCACCCTCATCCATCGAGATCGAATACGCCGAGCGCTGTGACCGCGAGCACGCCAGGGTCTGCGCCGATACACGCCCGCCAGGGCTGCGGCAGCGCCTGGCGTCGTGGCGCGACGAGTGGCTGGTGCGCCAGGCGCTGAAAGTCGCGGGTGAACCTGGACTGGTGCTGGACCTGGCCTGTGGCTCGGGGCGCTTTTGGCCCGTGCTGGCCGAACACGTCAATCGGGTGATCCTGGCGTCGGACAACTCCCAGGACATGCTCGACCATGCCCGCACCCATCACCCGGCGTCATTGCTCAAGCGCGTCAAGACGTTCCAGGGCTCAGCGTTTTCCATCGGTTTGTCGGCGAATGCGGTGGACTGCATTTTCTGCCTGGAATTGTTTCGCCATGTGCCCAGCAGTGAAGGGCGCTCGGCCCTGCTGCGCGAGTTTCACCGGGTCAGCCGCGACACGGTGATTGTCTCGGTCAATTCCCGTACCGCCGTCGAAGAGGAGTTCCGCCAGGCGGGCTTCAAGGTCCTGCATCAGCAGGAATTCATGCCGGGCTCAAGCCTGTGGCGGGTCTACGTGCTGCGTAAGAGAGGATAAGTCCCGCCTGTCGGACTATTCTTCAACTCCTGTCTGAGTTTTCATGGTTGCCTGTGCACTGCGGATGCTCGCTAGCCCCTTTCGCGATATATACTGCGCGCCATTCTTCAAGGGAGAGCCGTGTGGCCATCGATATTCACTGGATCTGCGACAACGATAGCCTCGGCCAGCATTGCGCCGAATGGCAGCAGTTGCCATTCGTCGCCCTCGACACCGAATTCATGCGGGTCGACACCTTTTATCCCATTGCCGGGCTGATCCAGATTGGTGATGGCGTACGCGCTTACCTGATCGATCCCCTGACCATCGACAACTGGCAACCCTTGGCCGCCTTGCTGGAGAACCCGGCGGTGATCAAGGTGGTGCATGCCTGCAGCGAAGACCTCGAAGTGTTGCTGCGCTTGACCGGCAGCCTGCCCGTGCCATTGTTCGACACCCAATTGGCCGCCGCTTACCTGAATCTTGGTTTCTCCATGGGCTACTCGCGCCTGGTGCAAGCCGTGCTGGATATCGAGCTGCCCAAAGGCGAGACCCGTTCCGACTGGCTGCAGCGGCCGTTGTCCGAGACGCAAGTCAGCTACGCCGCCGAAGACGCGGTGCACTTGGCCGAGGTTTACACGCGCCTGCGTCCGCAACTGTCGGACGACAAGTACGCCTGGGTGCTGGAAGACGGCGCGGAGTTGGTCGCCAACCTGCGCCGCGAAGTCGACCCGTACGAGGTGTATCGCGACGCCAAGCTGGCCTGGAAACTGTCCCGCGCCCAACTCGCCGTGCTGCGTGAACTCTGCGCCTGGCGCGAGCAGCAGGCCCGCGCCCGTGACCTGCCGCGCAACCGCATCATTCGCGAACACTCATTGTGGCCCCTGGCCAAATCCCAGCCGGATAACCTCGCCGCCCTGGGCAAGATCGAAGACATGCACCCGCGCACCGTGCGTCAGGACGGCCAGTTCCTGCTGGACCTGATCAAACGTGCCGGCAGCGTGTCGATGGACCAATGGCCGCCTGCCGTTGCCGAACCGTTGCCGGTGGATGCCGCCGCACTGATCAAGCAATTGCGTGCCCTTGGCCAAGCTGAAGCCGAACGCCTGGAGATGGCGCCGGAACTGATGCTGCGCAAGAAAACCCTCGAAGCCCTGGTCAAAAGTGGCTACCCCGATGGGCCTTATAAATTGCCAGACTCGCTGCGTGGCTGGCGCCGCGAGTTGATGGGCCAGGCGCTGCTCGACAGCCTGGCCTCCGCCGGAGAACAGCCTTGAAACGTATCTGCTCCATCTATCGCAGCCCTAAACGCGCCGGCATGTACCTTTATGTCCTGAAAAGCGATGCCCTTGAGCGCGTGCCTGAAGGCCTGCTCACCGTATTCGGCAAGCCGGTACACGCGTTCAACCTGGTGCTGACGCCTGAGCGCAAGCTGCAACAGGAAGACATCGTGCAGGTGTTGGAAAACCTCGACAAACAGGGTTACCACCTGCAAATGCCGCCACCCGAGGACGAGTACATCGAACACTTGCCCGAAGAGCTGCTGCGTCGCAACGACCCGATGTGATCGACCCGTGCTCCGTCCGGGGCACGTGCTTCAATGGAATCGTATAAGTGGGCGGTGGCCGTAAGGATGCGGGCAGCCGTCCGTTCTGTTTTGAAAGGTTTTATGCATGCGTGTTCTGATTGCTGAACAGGATCACCCGCTCTACGCCCAATTGCTCGGCGAAGCGGCACCGGACCTTGAAGTGCTGACCAGCGGCGACTCGGCCGAACTGTCGCGCCTGGCCGCCGATTGCCCGGTCTGGCTGGGCCAGCCGGACTTGCTGGCGACGCTGCTGCGCCAAGGCCATCAGCCGCAATGGCTGCAATCGACCTGGGCCGGCATTACGCCGCTGCTGGCTGAAGGTTTGCCACGCGACTATCGCCTGACCCGTGCAGTGGGTATTTATGGCCAGGTCATGGCCGAATTCGTGCTCACCTATATGCTCGGCCATGAACGCGAAGTGTTGGCGCGCCTGGTCAGCCAGGTCGAGCGCAAATGGGATAACCGCATGGGCCAGAGCCTGGCGGGGCGCAAGGTGCTGATCGTCGGCACCGGCGACATCGGCCAGAGTGTTGCCGAGTTCCTGGTGCCCTTCGGCGTGAAGCTGTACGGCATCGCCAGTTCCACTCGGGAACAGGCGCCGTTTATCGAAGTGGCCGGGCTTGAAGCCCTGGGTCGCCTGGTGGGTGAGGTGGACTACGTAATCAACCTGCTGCCTAACACGCCAAGCACCCATGATCTGTACGACGCGGCGCTGTTCAAGCAATTCAAGCCGACCGGGTTGTTTATCAACGTCGGCCGTGGTGTGTCGGTAGTGGACGCCGACCTGGTCGAGGCCTTGAAAGAAGGGCATCTGGCCGGTGCGGTGATTGATGTGTGCCGCCAGGAACCGTTGCCGCAACGTCATCCGTTCTGGACGGCGTGGGGCCTTCTGCTGACGGGTCACAGTTCGGCGCCGACGTCACCGGCATTGATGGTAGAGCTGTTCGTGCAAAATGTGCGGGCGTATCAGGCCAAGCAAGACTTGCGCGGGAGCGTGGATTTCGAGCGCGGTTACTGATAGCAGAGGAGCCGGCATGCCGGCTCCTCTTGGCATTACAGGCTGAAATCACCTTCCGAGACCAACTCGCTCAACGGACGACGTGGGCTCGGCGCTTCACGACCCTGCAGGTACTCCGGCAAGCTCGACTTGTCCCCCAGCTTGCCAACCGCAACAGCGGCATGCAGGGCATAACCTTCCGGGATTTTCAGCTCTTTGCGGGTCAGTTCCTGATCGAAACCGGCCATGCCGTGGGTGTGCCAACCGCTGAGGCTGGCTTGCAGCGCCAGGTGGCCCCAGGCCGAGCCGGTGTCGAAGGTGTGCCAGAGCGCCGGGGTTTCTTCGCTGGCGCCGGGGGCGGTGAAGTCGGTTTTCGAGGCGATGATCACCAGGGCCGACGCATGCTGCGCCCAGTTGCGGTTGAATTCATTCAGCAAGCCCAGGAAACGCTCCCAGTCCGGCGTGTCGCGGCGCGCGTAGAGAAAGCGCCATGGCTGCGAGTTGTAGGCGGACGGCGCCCAGCGCGCGGCTTCGAAGAAGCTCAGCAGGGTTTCCTGGTCAATGTTCTCGCCGGTGAAGGCGCGGGGCGACCAACGGTCGGTGAACTGGGTGTGGATCGGATAATCGGCAACACGTGTCATGGAGCAGTTCCTGATCGTCAATTCGGCGCTCAAAACTACTGCGCGGCCACTAGACTGACAAGTGTTGTTACACCGCCAGTCGTAAGCGCTTGGCCCCAGGGGCCTTGGGCACTAGACTGGCGGCCTTTTCACCTACCGATACCGATGTAGAGCCATGGCCGCCAAAGTCGAACCTTTCTGGATACGCAAAACCCTTGAACACCTCGACCAGGAGGAGTGGGAGTCGTTGTGCGACGGCTGTGGCCTGTGCTGCCTGCAAAAGCTTGAGGATGAAGACGACAACAGCGTCTATTACACGCGGATCGCCTGCAAACTGCTCGACCTGAAAACCTGCCAGTGCACCGACTACCCCAACCGTCGCGCCTCGGTGCCGGACTGCATCCAGCTCACGCCGGGCCAGGCCGACCAGTTCAAATGGTTGCCGCCCACCTGCGGCTATCGCCTGGTCAGCGAACGCAAGGACCTGCCACTGTGGCACCACCTGGTCTGCGGCGACCGCGATGCCGTGCACCACGAACGCATTTCCCAGTCCGGGCGCATGCTCAGCGAAGGCAGCGTGCCTGAGGATGACTGGGAGGATTACCTGATTTTCCGCGCGGGCTGACAAGGAGTGGGTATGAGGGGGGCAATCAAGCTGGCGGCATCTGTGGTGTTGCTGGCGCTGAGTACATCGGCGTGGTGCGCGAAGAAAGTCGACCTGGATTATCACGTCAAACTGTTGCCCCAGAGTGATCAGGCCGAGGTGCGGGTGAGCCTTTCCCAAGGCTCGGCGGTGCGCAGCTTGAACTTCGACCTCGGCCCCGACGGTGACTACAGCGATTTCAAGGCCGACGGCCAGTGGAGCATCACCGAGCATCGTGGCCTGTGGCAACCCAGCGCCAACAAGGCCAGCCTGACTTACCGCGTACGCCTCACCCATGCACGCAAGGCCGGTCTCTATGAAGCGCGGATGACGCCGGGCTGGGCGTTGTTTCGCGGCGAAGACTTGGTGCCGACCGCGCGGCTCGACCAGCAGGACGGCGTCGAGTTGGTCTCGCGCCTGGTGTTCGAACTGCCGGCCGGCTGGAAAAGCGTTGAAACCGCTTGGCCGCGCATCGGCAAGAACAAATTCCGCATCGATAACGTCTCCCGCCTGTTCGACCGGCCCACCGGCTGGATGCTCGCCGGCAACCTCGGCAGCCGCCGCGTGCGCCTGGGCGAGACGGAAGTCACCGTGGCTTCGCCCAAGGGCCAGGCCATGCGCCGCATGGATGTGCTGACATTGCTGACCTTCGTCTGGCCGCAAGTGGAAGCGGCCTTCCCGCGCCATCCGGCCAAGCTGCTGGTGGTGGGCGCCAGTGACCCGATGCGCCGTGGCGCGTTCTCGGCGCGGGATTCGGTCTACCTCAACAGCCGCACGCCGCTGGTCAGCGAAAACGGCAGCAGCCCGTTGATTCGCGAAGTGGTGCAGGCGATTGGGCGTTTCAATGACCACGACACCAGTGACTGGATCGGCGAGGGCCTGGCCGAGTACTACGCCATCGAGCTGGTGCGTCGGGCAGGTGGCATCACCGACGAACGGTATCAGGCGATACAGGCGCGATTGAACAAGGAAGGCAAAGACGTGACCAGCCTGCGCGGCGAACACGTCAGCGGTGCGACGGTGTCAAGGGCGGTGGTGGTGTTGCAGGAGCTGGATCGCGAGATTCGCGTAAAGACGCATAACAAGCGCTCGCTGGATGACCTCGCGCAGGCGGTGATGCGGGCCAACAGCATCACCACCGCGGAGTTCGTGCAATTGGCTGAAAGTATCATTGGCGAGTCGTCGGTGGTGCTGGACAACAAGCTGCTGCGTTAGCCGGTGGTTTTGGTGGCCTTCTCGGCCGCCACTTCGGCCTTGGTCTTCAGGTTCTTCAGCTCGGCCCCGGCGCGTTCGATCTTCGTGCGCACGGTATTCATTTCCTGGCGACCCTGTTCCAGCTTGTCCTTGAGCGAGCTGTGCCCGGTAAAGCCACGGGCCAGCGCTACACCGCCGATCGCCACCTGGATCAAGCCGAAAATCCCGCCACGGCGCAGGCCTTTGCCCACCATCATCACGCCACCGGCCACCGAGCCGATGCGCTCCCAGCCGTGCACGTTCTGTGTGGGCTGAGTCTCGAAAGGCGTGTGTTCGATGATAGGTCGCAAAGTTTTGCTGTCGCTCATGATCTGTCTCCAACGAGGGCTATTGATAAGTAGCTGACTGCCCGCAGGCGTCGGATGTTCCCAAAAGATCAGTACTTGGGGCCCGAGCGGGTGTTGTTGCCCTTGGCCAGGCGGTCGTAGAGCACCACGTTGACGGTGGCGGCGAGGTTCATGCAACCGGTGGTCGGGATGTAGACCACGTCTTCGCACCAGTCGCGGATCTCTTTGTCCAGCGACCCGTCTTCCGGACCAAAGATGTACAGCGCGCGGTCCGGATGGGTGTATTCGGGCAGGGGGCGAGCGCCTTCTACCAGTTCCACGGCGACGGGGATGCAGCCCAGGGGCAGGATCTTTTTCAGGTCATCGATGCCGATCAGCGGAATGTCGTGGTGGACTTTCTTGGTGTCGGTGATGAAGTCCCGCGCGCGCTCGTAACGCACGCCGGTGTAGAACACCGAGGCCACGCCGTAGCAGCCGGCGGCACGCATGACCGAACCGACGTTTTCGGGGGATTTGGGGTTATACAAACCGATGCAGCTGTAGCGTTTATTGCCCACGGGGAAGGGTGCCTTGGAGAAAAACGGCGATTATACGGGGATTAGGCAGGGTGCGGTGTTGTCTGGGATATCGCTATCGCGGGCAAGCCCGGCTCCCACAGGGGAATGCATTCCAATTGTGGGAGCTGCGGTGCGACGATTCGACTTGCCTGCGAAGAGGCCGGCACAGTCAGCGACGGTTTCAGTCGTCCTTCTTCATCAACCCCGCCAACGCCGCAAACGGGTTGTGCGTGGCCTTGGCAATCGTCGGGCTGCTGGTGGAGCCTTCGCCGAAGTACTGCTGGTCGGTATACCGCGAGTGTTCGTTGTCATGGCAATACAGGCACAGCAACTCCCAGTTCGAACCGTCCTGGGGATTGTCATCATGATTGTGGTTTCGATGGTGTACGGTCAGTTCGCTCAGGCGTTTGCCGGCGAACTCACGGGCGCAGCGGCCGCACACGTGGGGGTACATTTTCAAGGCTTTATCGCGGTAGCCCATTTCCCGGTCGCGCTGGGCATCGGCAAGGATGCGGTCCAGCTTGGCGGTGTGGGAGGGCGGGTTGGTCGAGCTCATCATGGCTCCTGGTTATTTTGGGGTTCACGGATAGGTTTGATTCTAGCCGCTCGCGTTGCAAATAACCGCTTCACTTTACTCATAAGGACTGAAACTCATGCGTCTGCATTCATGGACTGTTGCACTGTTGTTGTGTGGGCTCACGGCCCAAGCCCAAGCGTTCTCGACACCCCAGCCCGGCCAGGTGATCGAGGTGGCCCTCGACCAATTGCACCCGACCCAGGCCGTGGTGGGTTTCGACCAGATTTACTACAGCCTCGGCCTGTTCGCCGACAAACCCGCCAAGGTCTTCGATGAATACTGCGAAACCAACGGCCAGGGCGAAGCCGACAACGTGCCCAAGGGCGCGGACCTTCACATACCGGCGAGCTTCACCTGCAAGGACCCGGTGGGCACCCATCCCGACGACATGAAAACCGTAGTAGTCGGCCCCGGCGGCCAGTTGTACCTGACCGACGGTCACCACAGCTTCACCACCTTGTGGGAAGTGCCCGGCGGCGGGCCTCGCCTGAACATGTGGGTCAAGGTCACCGACGACTTCAGCAACAGCCCCACCCTGGCCAACTTCTGGCAGCGCATGCAGGCCGCGCGCAAGGTCTGGCTCAAGGACAATCAAGGCCAGACCCTGCCGCCCGAGCAATTGCCGGCGCACCTGGGCTTCAAGAACCTGCAGGACGACACCTTCCGCAGCCTGGTGTATTTCACCCGCAAGGCCGCGTATGGCAAGCCCGAGGCGGGCGAGATCGCGCCGGAGTTCCTGGAGTTCTACTGGGGCAATTGGCTGCGCACTCAAATTGACCTGGGCAAGTACAACCTGAACAAGAAGGGTGGCTACAAGGACGCCATTGAGGCCGTGGCCAAGCGTATGGTCAGCCTGGCGCCGGGCTCACAGGTCGGCGACAGCGGTTTCAACGCCCATCAACTGGGCGGCATGACCCAACTCGACCGTAACGAGCTGGAAAAAACCTTCGACAAAAAAGTCCCGTACGTGATCGATTACCGCAACTCCCTGCGTTAGCCGATCACAGCTTCTGCGCAATCCAGATGGTGTGTCGGGTGCCCTTGTTGCCATGGGCGAATACCTGCACTTCCTCGGCCTTGAAACCGGCCTTGCGCAGTTTGTCGCTGAACAGCTTGTCTGCGCTGGCCGACCACACGGCCAGCACGCCTTTGGGGCGCAGGGCCTTGGCGCAGGCCGCCAGGCCTCCGGCCGAGTAGAGCCAACTGTTGGCCTTTTGCGTGAGGCCTTCGGGGCCGTTGTCCACGTCCAGCATGATCGCGTCAAAGCCCTGGGGCTCGGCTTGCAGCACCTTGGCCACGTCTTCCAGGCGGATCACCGTGCGCGGGTCCAGCAGCGGCCGGCCGGATTTTTCGCCCAGTGGCCCACGGTTCCATTCCACGACGCCTGGTACCAGTTCTGCAACGACCACTTCGGCAGTCTTGCCCAGGTGCTTGAGCGCTGACGCCAGGGTAAAGCCCATGCCCAAGCCACCGATCAACACCCGTGAATCCGCACGCCCGGCAACTTTGCGGCAGGGGATCTCGGCCAAGGCATCTTCGGAACCGTGCATGCGCGTGTTCATCAGCTGGCCGCCGTCACCGCCCTGGATCTTGATGACGAAATCTTCACCGTATTCGAACAGGCACAAGGCACCGCCGTTGTCGGGGATCGGGGTGGTGTCCAGCAGAACGAAACGTTTCATGGAAATCTCATTGGGAAGGGCATTCTTGCGCGGTTGGGAGTAGCCTTACGACATTCCGGTCAGGCCATGGAGCCATCGATGAAGTGCAGCATTCTAACGGTCATTGTGTTGAGCGCGCTCGCCTCTGGTGCGGTGCAGGCTCAGGAGTTGCAAACCGTACCGGTCGCGCCCGCCCCAACGCCAGGCGCACCGGGCACCCCGACGCCGACGTTGTACCCGCAAGTCACCCCACCGGCCGTGCCCAAGACCAACGGCTCGCCACCCTTGGTGCCCATCGTGCTGCCCACGCCACCCAAGGACCAGACGGTGCCGGGCCTGCTGCAAAACGACAGCAAGCCGAAGACGCCGGGCGGCTAAAACTGTTGCGAAAGTAATTGCCCGTCGGCCATGCGCAGTCGCTTGGACAGGGCGATGGCAATCGCGCGGATGATCTTGGCGGCAACCCTGGGCGCTTCGTTGAGCATCTTTTCCAGGGAGTCCTTGCCCAGGTTCAACAGCACGCAGTCACTGGCCGCCATGCAACTGGCCGAGCGGCGCTCGCCGTCGAGTACCGCCATTTCGCCGAAGGCACGGCCGCTGCGCAGGGTGGCGATGGTCAGGCGTTGGCCATCGTGGTTGGTTTTTTGCACCGCCACCTGGCCGCTGTGGAGGATGCACATGAACGTGCCAGCATCGCCCTCAAGGAAAATTACCTCGTCGCGGGCAATGCTGCTGATATTGAAATAGCCGGCGGCGACGTGAAAGTCTTCCGGCAACAGCGGGTCGAACAGGCCGCAATCCATGAGCATGTCGCGGATTTCGGTATTCATTAGCGTCGGTAGTGCCATGGCTGCAATCTTGGTCCATCAATCAGTAGGCGGTCCTGTGTTCAGACAGAACCGCCCCGCTAAGTTCCTTAAATCAGCCCCAGCGCCTTGAACACAAAGCCATATTCGAGTGCTACGTCACGTAATCCCTGGTAACGACCGCTCATGCCACCGTGGCCGGCGCCCAGTTCGGTCTTGAGCAACAGCAGGTTGTCGTCGGTCTTGGTGTCGCGCAGCTTGGCCACCCACTTGGCGGCTTCCCAATATTGCACGCGGCTGTCGTTGTAGCCGGCGATCACCAGCAGGTGCGGGTAGGCCTGGGCGCGAACGTTTTCGTAGGGCGCGTAGGCCTTGATGCGTTCGTAGACGTCCGGTTCTTCCGGGTTGCCCCACTCGTCGTACTCGGTGATGGTCAGCGGCAGCTCCGGGTCGAGCATGGTGTTGAGCACGTCGACAAACGGCACTTCGGCAATCGCTGCCTGGAACAGCGCCGGGCGCTGATTGAGCACCGCGCCGATCAACAAGCCGCCGGCACTGCCGCCGCTGATGGCCAGTTGTTTGGACGTGGTCAGGCCCTCGGCGATCAGGTGTTCGGCGCAGGCGATAAAGTCGCTGAAGGTGTTCTGCTTGTGTTCCTGCTTGCCGTTGCGATACCAGGCCTCGCCCAGCTCACCGCCGCCGCGCACATGGGCGATGGCAAACGCCACGCCTCGGTCCAGCAGGCTCAGGCGTGCGTGGGAGAACCACGGGTCCAGGCTCGAACCGTAGGCGCCGTAGCCGTACAGATACAGAGGCGTTGGTTTACCCAGCTGGTCGCGCTTGACCACCAGGCTGATCGGCACCTGAGTGCCATCTGCCGAGGTGGCCCACAGGCGCTGGCTCACGTAATCGTCGGCATTGAACACGCCGAGTACCGGGGTTTCCTTGAGCACCTGTTGCGCGCCACTGGCCAGTTCCAGCTGACGCACCTGGGCCGGACGGTTCAGGGCTTCGTAACGCAGGCGGATCTTGTCGCTGACAAATTCCAGGCTGTTCTGTACGTAGAGGCTGTAGGCGGCGTCAGGCAATTCCACGCGATAGGCCGGCAAGCCCTGTGGGTGCACTTCGATCACCGGCAGGCCACCGATGCGCAGGCTCAGGGTCATGGCGTGGGTGTTCAGGCTCACGCCGTCGAGCATCACCTCATCGCTGTGCGGGATCAGGTTCTGCCATTCAGCTTCGGTCGGTACGTCGCCAATGTCGGTCGCGACGAACAACGCGTAGTTGATGCCATCGCGGTTGCTGCGGATAAACCAGGTCCACGCGCCATTCAGCTGGCCGTGGTCGACATCGTATTCATGATCCTCGACCCGTGGCGCCAGGCAGGTGAAGTCCAGGTGTGGCTGGTCGGCGTCCAGGGCCCAGACTTCGCTGGTGGTCTTGCTGCCCAGTGACAGCAGCAACTGGCGCTCGGAGCTGGAACGGTAGCAATGCAGGAAGAAACGGCCGTCCGGCTCATGGAACACTTCCTGCGCCGCGGTGCCGTCCAGGCGATAGCGATACAGTTTGTGCGGGCGGTGGGTGTCGTCCAGTTCGCCGAAGAACAGGGTCAGGCTGTCATTCGCCCAGGTCATGCTGCCGTCGCAGTTTTCAAACGCCAGTTCGCTGACTTTGCCGGTGGCCAATTCCTTCACGTACAGGGTGTAGATCTCTTCACCACTGGTGTCGAGGCTGTAGGCCAGGCGCTGGTGGTCGGGGCTGATGCTGAACGCGCCGAGGGAGAAGAAACCGCCATTGGCCAGCACGTTCGGGTCCAGCAACAACTCTTCGCTGCTGTCATCCACCTGGTTGCTGTCGTCGGCCGGGCGACGGCAGCGGTAGTGGCGGGCGTATTCGTCACCGGCGGTGGTGCGGGTGTAATACAGATACGGGCCCCACGGCGAAGGCAGCGACAGATCGGTTTCGAGAATGCGGCCCTTGATCTCCTCGAACAGGGTTTCGCGCAGCGCTGCCTGATCGGCGAGTTGCGCTTCCTGCCAGGCGTTTTCGGCCTTGAGGTAATCGAGCACCTCAGCGCTGTCGCGCTCTTGCAGCCAGGCGTACGGATCTGAGCCTTGGGCCTTGCGGGCGATCGGAGCGGTCGATGTAGGCATGGGATTAATCTCTATCAGGCGGACGGTGGCAGGCATTGCAGCCGCGACACGCAAAAGCCGTTATCATAGCCGCCTGTTTGCCAACCTTGCCATGGACACCATGACCGAGAACGACTATCTGACCGCTTGGGGCCTTTACGCCTTCGCCGCTTTGGGCTGCCTGTTGGTGTGGTGGCGCATGACCCGCTGGATCTGGCGCTGGCTGCGCGAGCCGCTGCTGTTGCTGATGGCGGTGTTGCTGTTCAGCCCGACCATCGTCGACCCGGTCAAGACCCAGTTCGCGCCGGCCGTGGCCATCACCGCCCTGGACCTGGTGCTCAAGGTCGGCAATAACGCCTGGCGGGCCATTTCCGATCTGTTCATGTACAGCATGATCGCCTTTGGCGTGTACCTGGTCTTTGTGCTGATCCGCTGGCCCATCGAGCGCGCCGCCAAGGCCCGCCGTGAGCGCAAGGCTGCTGCCGATGCCGCCCTGGCCGCCGAACCGGATCAGGACGACGATGACGTGCCTTTGCGCCGTCCTGCACCCGTGAGCGGTCTGCGCGTCGAACCGCGCCTTTAACGTTGTCCGCCCTGCTGCGAGAGCCCTGGCATGTGTGAATTATTGGGCATGAGTGCCAACGTCCCCACCGATATCGTGTTCAGCTTCACCGGGCTGATGCAGCGCGGTGGGCGCACCGGTCCCCACCGTGACGGTTGGGGCATTGCGTTCTATGAGGGTCGTGGCCTGCGCCTGTTCCAGGACCCGGCCGCCAGCAGCGAATCGGAAGTCGCGCTGCTGGTGCAGCGTTACCCGATCAAAAGCGAAGTGGTGATAGGCCATATCCGCCAGGCCAACGTCGGCAAGGTCAGCCTGGCCAATACTCACCCGTTCGTGCGCGAACTGTGGGGCCGCAACTGGTGCTTTGCGCATAACGGCCAGTTGGCCGACTTCAATCCCCGCGCCACTTTCTACCGCCCGGTGGGCGATACCGACAGCGAAGCGGCCTTTTGCGATCTGCTCAACCGCGTGCGCGAAGCCTTCCCGGAGCCGGTGGACATTGAAAAAGTCCTGCCGGACCTGATCGCCGCCTGCTCCGAATATCGTAGCAAAGGCGTGTTCAACTGCCTGCTCAGCGACGGCGACTGGCTGTTTTGCTATTGCTCGACCAAGCTGGCGCAAATCACCCGTCGCGCCCCGTTTGGCCCGGCACGCTTGAAAGATGTCGACGTGATCGTCGATTTTCAGGCCGAAACCACGCCCAATGACGTGGTGACCGTGATCGCCACCGAACCTTTGACCGACAACGAAAACTGGACCCGCTACGAACCGGGCCAATGGAGCCTGTGGCGACGCGGTGAATGCGTCAGCCAGGGCATCACCGAGTAAGGATATCGACCATGTTGCTCAGTTATCTGCGGTTGGTGCTGTTTGCCATTGGCCTGTTGGTCGGCGTGCAAGTGCCGGGCTTCATCAACGACTACGCCAAGCGCGTCGAAGCTCACCTGATCGAGGCCCAGACCGGCCTCAGCGGGTTTGAAAACACTGCGCGGCAGTTCTTCAACGGTGACTTGAAGGCGTTGGTCGCGCATTACCGCGCCAGTGATGACCCGGTGTTCCAGAGCGACGCCAACAGCCTGGGCGCCATGCTTGACCGCCAGGTGGCGTTGGACAAGCAATTCCAGGCCATGCAAGGCCCGTGGTACATCCGCGCCCTGCAAGTGGCTGTGGCGGCGGACCCGGATATCCGCCAGGAGACCTGGAACGGCTACAGCTACCAGATCCTGCTGACGCCCGAGGCCATGGGCTGGGGGTTGGGCGGGGCGATGCTGTTGTCGTTCGGCCTGGAGTGCCTGTTCCGTTTGATCGACTGGGTGGTGTTGGGCGGCAAGCGCCTGCGCCAGAGCCGGCCGATCGAAGAGCGGGACCTCAAAGGGCTCTGAGCCTCACGGGTGAGCGAGCACCATCCGCTCCTCACCCACTTCCTCGGCATACCGCGCCACTACTTTCTGGCATAACCCGACAATCTCCTCCACCAGCTCCACCCCCACGCGCCACGACACCACCACCTGCAAGTTCGGCAGTTTCTGCGCCATCGGCAACATCACCAATTCGCCGCGCGCCAGTTCTTCGCTGACCAGCACCGGCGGCAGTGCGCCAATGCCAAAACCGTCGCGCAGTAAACGGGTGATGGCCGACACCGAGTTCACGCAGTTCATCCGTGGCGCGGCCACGCCGTTGGCCTGCATCAGGCTGATCACGTCCTGGTGTGGATGGGAGTTTTTCGAGTAGGTGATGATGCGTTCCTGCGCCAGTTCGGCGAGGGAGGCGTAGTCACGGTTGTAGATCGACTGGCTGGCGACGATCCACGCCATGGGGTGGCTGCACAGCTCCAGGCTGCGCACGGTTTCGAGGCGCAGCAGGTCGGTTTGCAGGATCAGGTCGAGGAAGCCTTTTTGCAGCTGATCGCTGAGATTCAGCGCGGTATCGGCGACCAACTCGATTTCTACCAGCGGGAAGTGGTCCATCAGTTCTGCGACCAATGGGCTGAGCCAGGTGTGGATCACCGTGTCCATCGCGCCGATGCGGATGCGCCCAACCTTGCTGCTGGTGGTCTCCAGGGACTGCTTCAGGCCCTGCATCGTCACCATCATCTGCTCGGCGTAGTCGAGTACCTTCAAGCCTTCCGGGGTCAGGCTCACGCCGCGTGAGTCGCGCAGAAACAGCTTCACCCCCAACTCGCTTTCCAGCACGGCGATGCGGCTGGAGATCGACGCCTGGGTGGTGAACAACTTCTCGGCGGTCAGGCGGAAACTCTTGAGCTTGGCCACCCAGACGAAGGTTTCGAGGAACTTCAAATTCATGGGATCAACTTTTTCTTATGCATGGATCGGTTTTTATTAGTTGGACGCCGCACCGGGCCAGCGCCAAAAATCGAGCTATTCCACGATAAGCGCCGTTGGGGTGTCATGACAAGTTGCGAGTTCTGCGTAAAAAATCCCACACTACAAAATAACAATGCCTACAGGAGCGACCAACGTGAGCCGCCTTCTTCTGAATTGCGACATCGGCGAAAGCTTCGGCAACTGGACTATGGGTCTGGACGCCGAGGTCATGCCGTTCATTGATTGCGCCAACGTGGCGTGCGGCTTCCATGCCGGCGACCCGAGCATCATGCGCAAGACCGTCAGCCTGGCACTCAAGCATGGCGTGCAAGTCGGTGCGCACCCGGCGTACCAGGACCTGCAAGGTTTCGGCCGTCGCTCCATGGCCTACACCGCCCAGGAAATCCAGGACCTGCTGCACTACCAGATCGGCGCCCTCGACGGCATCTGCCGGGCGCAAGGTGGGCGGGTCAGCTACGTGAAGCCCCACGGCGCGATGTACAACGACATGATGGCCAAGCCCGCGCAATTGCGCGCGGTGATCCAGGCTGTGGCGGCTTACGGCGACCTGCCGCTGATGTTGCTCGCCACCCGCGACAACAGCGCCGCGCAGGCCTTGGGCGATGAATATGGCGTCACCCTGTGGTTCGAAGCCTTTGCCGACCGCGCCTACGACAATAAGGGCCACCTGGTCTCGCGGCAGTTTCCCGGCGCCGTGCACCACGATTCCGACACCATCCTGCAGCAAGCCTTGACCATTTCCAGGGGGGAAGCGCTGACCGCCAGCGACGGCAGCTCGCTGGTCCTGCAAGCCAACACGCTGTGCGTGCATGGCGACAACGCCAGCTCGATCGCCGCCGTACAGCGCATCCGCGAGGCATTGAAGCCAGCATGAAGCCACGGATTGAAGTGGTGGCCATCGACTGCCTGATGGTGCGTCTGTTTGATGCAATCGCCGAAGCCAACATGCCGTGGATGCTCGCCGCCACCCAGCGCTTGCGCAGCGGTTTCGGCGCGGCTTTGGTCGACCTGGTGCCGTCCTACACCACCTTGATGGTGCATTACGACCTGGGCGCATTGAACCCGGCCCAGGCACGGGAATTGATCGACCAGGCCCTGACCGACCTGCAGCCGCACACCCAGGGCAGCGGCCAGTGCCACGTGCTGCCGGTGTGGTACGACCTGAGCGTCGGCCCCGAACTGAGCCTGCTCAGCCAGCGCAGCGGGCTAAGTGTCGATGACGTGATCCGC
The DNA here is from genome assembly GCF_013386445.1 of Pseudomonas sp. P7759. Lineage (NCBI taxonomy): Bacteria > Pseudomonadati > Pseudomonadota > Gammaproteobacteria > Pseudomonadales > Pseudomonadaceae > Pseudomonas > Pseudomonas sp. P7759. The sequence goes on along the minus strand of NZ_JACART010000029.1, from coordinate 29,414 downwards.
CGCCACAGCGCCCACGAATACCAAGTCTTCGCCCTCGGCTTCGCCCCCGGTTTTGCCTTTATGGGCCTGGTGGATGAAATCCTTGCCGCGCCGCGCCTGAGTACCCCGCGCAAGCGCGTGGCGGCCGGCAGTGTCGGCATCGCTGAACGGCAAACCGCCGCTTACCCGGTGGTGTCACCGGGGGGCTGGAACCTGATCGGCCGCACCCCGGCCAGGTTGTTTGACCGTGAGCGCGACGGCTACAGCCTGATGCAACCGGGCGACACGGTACGCTTCGAACCTGTCGATCACGCGCAATTCATCAAACTGGGTGGCGATGACACGCCGTTGGAGGCGCAGGCATGAGCCGCTTGATCATTGAGGCCAGCACACCGCTGTGCCTGTTGCAGGACGCCGGCCGTTTTGGCGTGCGCCACCTGGGCGTGACCCAGGGCGGGGCGCTGGACTGGGTGTCGATGTCCTGGGCCAACTGGCTGTTGGGCAATGCGCTGGACGCGCCGGTGGTGGAAATCACCCTGGGCGGCTTTACCGTGCAGGCCGAGGATTATTGCCTGCTGGCCCTGGCCGGTGCGGACTTGGGTGCTTACATCGACGAACGTGCCATCAGCCCCGGCCGCAGTTTTATCCTGCAAAAGGGCCAGCGTTTGCGTTTTACCCAGCCATTCAATGGCGCGCGGGCCTATCTGGCGGCGCCGGGCGGGTTTGATGCGCCGGACGTGCTGGGCAGTTGCGCCACCGTTGTGCGTGAAGAACTGGGCGGCGTGGACGGTTTCGGTAAGGCACTGGTCGAAGGTGGGCGGTTGGCGTATTCCGGCGTCGGCGGCGCAATGAAAGTGCTGAATGATCCAGGCCTGGCCAAAACTGCATTGGACGTGATCGTCGGTGCCCAGATCGGCCAGTTCAGTGGGCAAAGCCTGTTCGATGCGTTCAACACCGAATGGACCCTGGACAGCCGCGCCGACCGCATGGGCATGCGTCTGCTGGGCACGCCGTTGCAGTATCAGGGGCCGTCGCTGATCTCCGAGGGGATTCCGTTGGGCGCGATCCAGGTGCCGCCGGATGGGCAGCCGATTGTGTTGCTCAATGACCGGCAGACCATTGGCGGTTACCCGCGCTTGGGCGCGTTGACGCCATTGGCGCTGGCGCGGCTGGCGCAGTGTTTGCCGGGGGAGAAGGTGCGGCTGGCGCCGGTGGTGCAGGAGACTGCGCATCAGCAGCACATCGAGTATTTGCGCCGATTTAACTAACGCCGCTTTCCAAAATGTGGGAGCGGGCTTGCTCGCGAAGACGGAGTATCAGTTAACAGAGATTTTGACTGATCTACCGCCTTCGCGAGCAAGCCCGCTCCCACATTTAGATCACCGCCTATTTGGAAAGAAAGCGCATCCCTTCTTCCAACCCCCGCAACGTCAGCGGATACATCTGATCCTCCACCAACTCCCGCACAATCCCCGTCGACGCCGTATACCCCCACGTATCCTTCGGATACGGGTTAATCCAGATCAGCTTCTTGTACTTGGCCATGAAGCGCTGCATCCACACATACCCCGGCTCCTCATTCCAATGCTCGACGCTACCGCCGGCCTGGGTGATTTCATACGGCGCCATCGACGCATCGCCGATAAAGATCACTTTGTAATCCGCGCCGTACTTGTGCAGCAGGTGCTGGGTTGAGGTGCGCTCGGAGGTGCGGCGCTGGTTGTTCTTCCACACCGATTCGTACACGAAGTTATGGAAGTAGAAGTACTCCAAATGCTTGAACTCGGTCTTGCACGCGGAGAACAGCTCTTCGCAGATCTTCACGTGTGCATCCATCGAGCCGCCGATGTCGAACAGCAGCAGCAGCTTGATGGTGTTGCGCCGCTCCGGGCGCATCTGGATATTCAGCAACCCGGCGTCACGCGCGGTGTGGTCGATGGTGCCGTCGATGTCCAGCTCTTCCGCCGCACCCTGGCGCGCAAATTTGCGCAGGCGACGCAGGGCGATCTTGATGTTACGCGTGCCCAGTTCAACCTGGTCGTCGAGGTTCTTGTACTCGCGCTGGTCCCACACTTTAACGGCCTTGCCCTGGCGCTTGCCGGCATCGCCGACGCGAATGCCTTCCGGGTTGTAGCCGCCGGAGCCGAACGGGCTGGTGCCGCCGGTGCCGATCCATTTGTTGCCGCCGGCGTGACGTTCCTTCTGTTCTTCCAGGCGTTTCTTGAATGCTTCGATCAGCTTATCGAGGCCGCCAAGGGACTGGATCTGCGCGCGTTCCTCATCGGTCAGCGAGCGTTCGAACTCCTTGCGCAGCCACTCTTCGGGGATCAGCGCCTGCAGGTGGTCGTCGAGTTTTTCCAGGCCGTTGAAATACGCACCGAAGGCCCGGTCGAACTTGTCGAAATGCCGCTCATCCTTGACCAGGATCGCCCGGGCCAAGTAGTAGAACTCGTCCATGTCGGCGAAGGTCACGCGCATTTTCAGCGCGTTGATCAGGTCGAGCAGCTCGCGCACCGACACCGGCACCTTGGCGGCACGCATCTCGTTGAACAGGTTGAGCAGCATCAGCGGTTACCGCGACGGCTCATGAACGCCAGACGCTCCAGCAACTGCACGTCCTGCTCGTTCTTCACCAACGCACCGGCCAGCGGCGGGATGGCCTTGGTCGGGTCACGTTCGCGCAGCACGGCTTCGCCGATGTTGTCGGCCATCAGCAGCTTGAGCCAGTCCACCAGTTCGGAGGTGGAGGGTTTTTTCTTCAGGCCCGGCACTTTGCGCACGTCGAAGAACACATCCAGCGCTTCGCTGACCAAGTCCTTCTTGATGTCGGGGTAGTGCACATCGACGATCTTTTGCAGGGTGGTGCGGTCGGGGAAGGCGATGTAGTGGAAGAAGCAGCGGCGCAGGAAGGCGTCCGGCAGCTCTTTTTCGTTGTTGGAGGTAATGATGATGATCGGGCGTTTCTTGGCCTTGATGGTCTCGTCGATTTCGTAGACGTAGAACTCCATCTTGTCGAGTTCTTGCAGCAGGTCGTTGGGGAACTCGATGTCGGCCTTGTCGATTTCATCGATCAGCAGGATCACCCGCTCTTCGGATTCGAACGCTTCCCAGAGCTTGCCCTTTTTCAGGTAGTTGCGCACATCGTGGACCTTGTCCACACCCAGTTGCGAGTCGCGCAGGCGACTCACCGCGTCGTACTCGTACAGGCCCTGATGCGCCTTGGTGGTGGACTTGATGTGCCAGGTGATCAGTTTGGCACCGAAGGACTCGGCCAATTGCTCGGCGAGCATGGTCTTGCCGGTGCCGGGCTCGCCCTTGACCAGCAACGGCCGTTCCAGGGTGATCGCGGCGTTGACGGCCAGTTTCAGGTCATCGGTAGCCACATAGGCCTGGGTGCCTTCGAACTTCATCGGTGTTTCCTCGCATTCATCAATGCCCGGACTATACCGCGCAGCCCCGGCGACTGTGAACGCAGGCGGCTTATTCAGTCTCTGAATGACCAGTCACCTTCAGTCCCCCGAGGGCTTGGGTTGTTCATAGCGCGCATTGAACGCCTGGATGAAGCCGTTGCGCAAAATCGCCAAAAACGCGGAAAACGCGCTGACATTTTGCTGGTGCACGCTGCCACTGAGTTCAACGCGGGTGGCGAACTGGTTTTTCGCCTGGTTTTTCAGCACGGTTTCACTGGCGCCGACCACCGCCTCCCAGATCGAGCGGAAGATGTTCTTGTCTTTGTTTTCCACGTCCTGCTGCCAGTCGAACACTTCGACGTCGCGCAGCAGCGGCTTGATATAGCCGGTCAACTGGCCTTTTTCCGCCTGGGCTTCGATCACCACGTCACCGGTGCCGGCCTTGAAGTCGAATTTGCCGTAGGCCGAGGCGAAGTCATTCATGCGCTTGAGCTGCAAGTCTTTGGCGCGGAAACGGAATTCGAAGTTCTCGAAATTGCTCAGCGGGTCGAAGGTGGCGGTGGCTTCCAGCGGCGCCTGGCCCTGAAGGAGCGCCTTGCCCTCGAAGCGGGCGTCGCGCTTGCCTTTGACGTCGACCACGTTGGTCAGGTTGTAGAAACTGGCGTTGACCGCGGTGGCGTTGATGTTGACCGGTGGTTTGGAGCTGAAGTTGTGGAAGGCGATCTTGCCGTCTTCGATGCGCACTTCGTCGAGGGTGATGGGCGCCAGTTTGCTTAACTGCTCGCGCCAGTCGGTGCCTTTACCGGTCTGGGACGCCTGCTTGTTGGCGCCGCCGTCGACGAAGTTCACCTCGGGGTTGATAAAACGCACCCTGGCCACCACCGCATGGTCGTACCACAACGAGTGCCAGCTCACCGCGAGGTCGATCAGCGGCGCCTTGACGAACGGTACTGGCACTTTGCCGTCGACCTTGATGATTTCCAGGCCGTTGATCTTGTAGGCGCCGCGCCACAGGGCCAGGTCTACATCCGTGACGTGGCCGCGGTAGTCGCCCATGTTGGCGAGCTTGTCATTCAAGTAGTTACGCACCAGGTAGGGCAGGGCGATGCTCAAGGCAACCAGTACCACCAGCAATCCGGCGACGGTCCATAGTGGCCAGCTGTAGCGACGTTTCATGGGGAGGGTCCTCTGTCCGTATAGGGGATGGACTCTTGCGAAGGGCGCAACGTTCCTCCGACTGGACGCTTTGCGGCACGAGGCATACCCTTGTGGCCTTCCTTGAATCGACCCATAGGACCCGTCATGAGCCGCATCTTTGCAGACAACGCGCACTCCATCGGTAACACGCCCCTGGTTCAGATCAACCGGATCGCACCGCGTGGCGTGACCATCCTGGCCAAGATCGAAGGGCGTAACCCAGGCTACTCGGTGAAATGCCGCATTGGCGCAAACATGATCTGGGACGCTGAAAGCACCGGCAAACTCAAGCCGGGCATGACCATTGTCGAACCCACCTCCGGCAACACCGGCATCGGCCTGGCATTCGTCGCCGCCGCCCGTGGCTATAAGTTGCTGCTGACCATGCCAGCGTCCATGAGTATCGAGCGCCGCAAGGTACTCAAGGCCCTCGGCGCCGAACTGGTGCTGACCGAGCCGGCCAAGGGCATGAAGGGCGCGATCGAAAAAGCCGGCGAAATCGTTGCCAGCGACCCGGCCACCTACTTTATGCCGGCCCAATTCGAAAACCCGGCCAACCCGGCGATCCATGAAAAAACCACCGGTCCGGAAATCTGGAACGACACCGATGGCGCTGTGGACGTGCTGGTGGCGGGTGTGGGCACCGGCGGCACCATCACCGGTGTTTCGCGCTATATCAAGAACATTGCGGGCAAGCCGATCCTGTCGGTGGCTGTCGAGCCGATCGTGTCGCCGGTGATTACCCAGGCGCTGGCCGGCGAAGAGATCAAGCCCAGTCCGCACAAGATCCAGGGCATCGGCGCCGGTTTTGTGCCGAAGAACCTCGACCTGTCGATGGTTGACCGCGTGGAGCTGGTGACCGACGACGAATCCAAGGCCATGGCCCTGCGCCTGATGCAGGAAGAGGGGATTCTGTGCGGTATCTCCTGCGGCGCCGCGATGGCCGTGGCGGTACGCTTGGCCGAGAAACCGGAGATGCAGGGCAAGACAATCGTGGTGATCCTGCCGGACTCTGGTGAGCGCTACCTGTCGAGCATGCTGTTCAGCGATTTGTTCACCGATCAGGAAAACCAGGCTTGATGTGTGTCAGCACTGACACCTTGGGCCTTCTGCATACTGGCCCAAGTGTTTATGATGCCCGGCGCATTTTTTCAGGAGTTGCTGCATGACCTTTTCTTTAGCGGCCAAGCTGTCGGTGTTGTTGGTGTTTATCGGCAGCACACTGTACGTGCACCTGCGCGGCAAGGCGCGTTTGCCGGTATTGCGCCAGTTCGTCAACCATTCGGCGCTGTTCGCCCCGTATAACGCCTTGATGTACCTGTTCTCGGCCGTGCCGTCCAAACCCTACCTGGACCGCAGCAAGTTCCCCGAACTGGATGTACTCAAGGACAACTGGGAAGTGATCCGCGAAGAGGCTATGCACCTGTTCGACGAGGGTTACATCCGCGCCGCCGAAAAGAACAACGACGCCGGCTTCGGTTCGTTCTTCAAGAAGGGCTGGAAGCGTTTCTACCTCAAGTGGTACGACAAACCCCTGCCGTCGGCCGAGGCGCTGTGCCCGAAAACCGTAGCGCTGGTGAGCAGCATTCCCAACGTCAAGGGCGCGATGTTCGCGCTGTTGCCGGGCGGTAGCCACCTCAACCCGCACCGCGACCCGTTTGCCGGTTCCCTGCGCTATCACCTGGGTTTGTCCACGCCGAACTCCGACGACTGCCGCATCTTTGTCGACGGCCAGGTGTACGCCTGGCGTGACGGCGAAGACGTGATGTTCGACGAAACCTATGTGCACTGGGTCAAGAACGAAACCGAGCAGACCCGCGTGATCCTGTTCTGTGACATCGAGCGGCCGTTGAGCAATGGCTTCATGACCCGCGTCAACCGCTGGGTCAGCAAGCAATTGGGCCGCGCCACTGCACCGCAGAACCTGGATGACGAGCGCGTGGGCGGGATCAACCAGGCGTACGCCTGGAGCAAGACCTTCAGTGACAAGTTCAGCGGCGTGGTCAAGCAGTGGAAGCGCAAGCATCCGAAGGCTTACCGCATTGCGCGGCCGGTGCTGGCGGTGGTGGTGCTGGTGCTGTTGTGGAAGTGGTTGTTCTGATCAGAACACGGTAAAAAATGTGGGAGCGGGCTTGCTCGCGAATGCAGTCTGTCAGTCATAGATGTTTTGACTGATCCACTGCATTCGCGAGCAAGCCCGCTCCCACATTTGTTTTGCAGTGTTACTTAAGAGGCGATCAGCTGGCGAAGCACATAGTGCAAGATGCCCCCGGCCTTGAAGTATTCCACCTCATTAAGCGTATCGATCCGGCACAACACCTCCACCTTCTCCGTACTCCCATCCTCCCGCGTAATCACCAGCGTCAAGTTCATCCGCGGCACGATCTCCACGTCGGTCAGCCCGAGAATGTCGATCTTCTCCTTCCCGGTCAGCTTGAGCGTCTTGCGGTTCTGATCCAGCTTGAACTGCAACGGCAGCACGCCCATGCCCACCAGGTTGGAGCGGTGGATACGCTCGAAACTTTCGGCGATCACCGCCTTGACGCCCAGCAGGTTGGTGCCCTTGGCTGCCCAGTCGCGGCTGGAGCCGGTGCCGTATTCCTGGCCGGCGACCACCACCAATGGTGTGCCCGAGGCCTGGTACTTCATCGACGCGTCATAGATCGCCATCTTCTCGCCGGTGGGGATATACAGCGTATTACCGCCTTCCTCGCCGCCGAGCATTTCATTGCGGATACGGATATTGGCAAAGGTGCCGCGCATCATCACTTCATGGTTGCCCCGGCGCGAGCCGTAGGAGTTGAAGTCGCGCGGCTCCACGCCTTGTTCGCGCAGGTAGCGGCCGGCGGGGCTGTCGGTCTTGATGTTGCCGGCCGGGGAGATGTGGTCCGTGGTGACCGAATCACCCAGCAACGCCAGCACGTTGGCGCCTTTGACGTCTTTGATCACTGGCAGAGGCCCGGCAATGTCGTCGAAGAATGGCGGGTGCTGAATATAGGTGGAATCCTTTTGCCAGACGTAGGTGGCGGCCTGTGGCACTTCAATGGCTTGCCACTGCTCGTCACCGGCGAACACCTCGGCGTATTCCTTGTGGAACATACCGGTGCTGACCTGGGCCACGGCATCCGCGATTTCCTTGCTGCTGGGCCAGATGTCCTTGAGGTACACCGGCTTGCCGTCTTGGTCATTCCCCAGCGGCTCACTGCTGATATCGATGCGAACAGTACCCGCCAAGGCATACGCCACCACCAGCGGCGGCGAAGCCAGCCAGTTGGTTTTCACCAACGGGTGCACGCGGCCTTCGAAGTTGCGGTTGCCCGACAGCACCGACGCCACCGCAAGGTCGGCTTTCTGGATAGCCTTTTCGATCGGCTCGGGCAGCGGACCGGAGTTGCCGATGCAGGTGGTGCAGCCGTAGCCCACCAGATCAAAGCCGAGCTTGTCCAAGTACTGGGTGAGGCCTGCCGCCTTGTAGTAGTCGGTGACCACTTTGGAGCCTGGCGCCAAGGAGGTCTTGACCCAAGGCTTGCGCGTCAGGCCCTTTTCCACGGCCTTTTTCGCCACCAGCCCGGCCGCCATCATTACGCTGGGGTTGGAGGTGTTGGTGCAGGAGGTGATTGCGGCGATCACCACCGCGCCGTTTTTCAGGCGATAGGTCTGGCCGTCGTACTCATAGTCGGTTTCGCCCACCAGGTCGGCATTGCCCACGGCAACTCCGCCGCCGCCTTCGCTTTCCAGGCGGCCCTCTTCTTTGTTGGTGGGTTTGAATTGCAGGTCGAGAAAATCACTGAAGGCCTGGCCGACATTGGGCAGTGCCACGCGGTCCTGCGGGCGTTTCGGCCCGGCCAGGCTGGCTTCGACACTGCCCATGTCCAGGGCCAGGCTGTCGGTAAACACCGGCTCCTGGCCGGCGTTGCGCCACAGGCCCTGGGCCTTGGTGTAAGCCTCGACCAGTTTCACGGTTTCGGTAGGACGGCCGGAGAGGCGCAGGTAGTCCAGCGTTACCTCATCCACCGGGAAAAAGCCGCAGGTGGCGCCGTATTCCGGGGCCATGTTGGCGATGGTGGCACGGTCGGCCAACGGCAGGTCGGCCAGGCCGTCGCCGTAGAATTCGACAAATTTTCCCACTACGCCTTTTTTGCGCAGCATCTGGGTCACGGTCAGCACCAAGTCAGTGGCAGTAATGCCTTCTTTCAATTTACCGGTGAGCTTGAAGCCGATCACTTCCGGGATCAGCATCGACACCGGCTGGCCGAGCATCGCCGCTTCCGCTTCGATCCCGCCCACGCCCCAGCCGAGTACGCCGAGGCCGTTGATCATGGTGGTGTGGGAATCGGTGCCGACCAGTGTGTCCGGGAAGGCATAGGTGCGGCCGTCTTCGTCCTTGGTCCACACGGTGCGGCCGAGGTATTCGAGGTTGACCTGGTGGCAGATGCCGGTGCCCGGTGGCACCACGCTGAAGTTGTCAAAGGCGCTCTGGCCCCAGCGTAGGAAGGCGTAGCGTTCGCCGTTGCGCTGCATTTCGATGTCGACGTTTTGCTCGAAGGCGTCGGCGTTGCCGAACTTGTCGACCATCACCGAATGGTCAATTACCAGGTCCACGGGCGATAGCGGGTTGATGCGCTGCGGATCGCCCCCGGCCTTGGCCACGGCGGCGCGCATGGCGGCCAGGTCGACCACGGCGGGTACGCCGGTAAAGTCTTGCATCAACACTCGGGCGGGGCGGTACTGGATCTCACGGTCGGACTGGCGTTCCTTGAGCCAGGCGGCAATGGCCTTGAGGTCGGCGCCGGTGACGGTCTTGTTGTCTTCCCAGCGCAGCAGGTTTTCCAGCAGCACCTTCAGTGACATCGGTAGCTTGTCCAGGTCACCCAGGCTCTTTGCGGCTTCGGGCAGGCTGAAGTAGTGGTAGGTTTTACTGTCTATTTCAAGGGTCTTAAGGGTTCTCAGGCTATCAAGCGATGACATGACACGACTCCTTATGGTCCGCACGGCTACGGACCTGACGGGACGAACAGAGCTATCAACTTAGCCCTGTTTTCATTAGCAGGCTAATAACTGGACTCTATCGTTAAGTCCAAGGTTCCGAACTCCGTTATCATGCGCGGGTTTTCATGACAGGCATTGCGACAGCGCAACGTCAGTTGATTCACTTGGAGAGTTGATGAACACCCTTTTTATGCACTGCCGCCCGGGTTTTGAAGGCGAAGTCTGTTCCGAGATCGCGGACCTCGCCGCGCGCCTGAACGTTTCCGGCTACGCCAAGGCCAAGACCGGCAGCGCCTGCGCCGAATTTGTCTGCACCGAGGAAGACGGCGCCCAGCGCCTGATGCACGGCCAGCGCTTTGCCGAGCTGATCTTTCCTCGGCAGTGGGCGCGCGGGGTGTTCATCGACTTGCCGGAAACGGACCGCATCAGCGTGATCCTCGCCCACCTGCGCGAATTCCCGGTGTGCGGCAGCCTGTGGCTGGAAATGGTCGATACCAACGACGGCAAGGAACTGTCCAACTTCTGCAAGAAATTCGGAGTGCACCTGCGCAAAGCCCTGCTGAACGCCGGCAAGCTGGTGGACGACCCGAGCAAGCCGCGCCTGCTGCTGACCTTCAAGAGTGGCCGCGAAGTGTTCATGGGCCTGGCCGAGTCGAACAACTCGGCAATGTGGCCGATGGGCATCCCACGTCTCAAGTTCCCCCGCGAAGCACCCAGCCGTTCGACCCTCAAGCTGGAAGAGGCCTGGCACCACTTCATCCCCCGCGACCAGTGGGACGAGCGCCTGCACGGTGATATGACCGGCGTGGACCTCGGCGCAGCGCCCGGCGGCTGGACCTGGCAACTGGTCAACCGTGGCATGCTGGTGACCGCCATCGACAACGGCCCGATGGCCGAAAGCCTGATGGACACTGGCCTGGTGCAGCACTTGATGGCCGACGGTTTCACCTTCGTGCCCAAGCAGCCGGTGGACTGGATGGTCTGCGACATCGTCGAAAAGCCGGCGCGTAACGCCGCGCTGCTGGAAACCTGGATCGGCGAGGGGCATTGCCGCGAGGCGGTGGTGAACTTGAAGCTGCCGATGAAGCAGCGCTACGCCGAAGTGAAGCGCCTGCTGGAACGCATCGAAGACGGTTTCAAGGCACGCGGCATCCGCGTGGAGATCGGCTGCAAGCAGCTGTACCACGACCGTGAGGAAGTGACCTGCCATTTGCGTCGGTTGGTGGATGTGAAGAAAACCAAGGCCCGGTAGACTGGCGGCCAGTTTCAGGAGTAGATCATGAGCGATATTTTCGACAGCGCCGTCGACGGCACCCTAGATGCAACAGGCTTGAATTGCCCGGAACCTGTGATGATGCTGCACCAGCACATCCGCGACCTGCCTCCCGGCGGCTTGCTCAAGGTGATCGCGACCGACCCGTCCACGCGCCGCGATATCCCCAAGTTCTGCGTGTTCCTTGACCACGAACTGGTGGATCAGCAGGAGCAGGCCGGTACGTACCTGTACTGGATCCGCAAGAAGTCCGCTTAAACCCGCGCCTTGTCGGCGCGGATACGCCGGCGTGCACTGCGCGCCAGGCGCACCAGCAACATACCCGCCGCACAGCTCAGGCCCACGATCAGCCCTTGCCACAAGCCGCTTGGGCCGCTCGGCTCGCCCAGCCAATTCGTCAGGCCCAGGGCGTAACCCACCGGCAGGCCAACGCCCCAGTATGCGAACAGTGTCAGCACCATGGTCACTCGGGTATCCTGGTAGCCACGCAGTGCGCCGGCTGCCGTGACCTGGATCGAGTCGGAGAACTGAAACAGTGCCGAAAACACGATCAGCGTCGAAGCCAGGTGAATGACCACCGGGTCCGGGGTGTAGATCGCCGCTATCTGCTCGCGAAACAGCAGCATCAGGCTGCAGGACAGACAAGCGTAGGCCAGCGCCGTACCCATGCCGACACCGGCGGCGAAGCGCGCTTCACGCGGTTCGCCACGCCCGAGGGCCTGGCCGACCCGCACGGTGACCGCCATGCTCAAGGAGTAGGGGATCATGAACACCAGGGAGCTGACGTTCAATGCGATCTGATGACCGGACACCACAGTGGCCCCCAGGCTGCCCAGCAGCAGGGCGATCACCGCAAAAATGCTCGACTCGGCAAAGATCGCCACGCCAATCGGCAGACCAATGCCCAGCACACGCTTGATCACCGCCCATTGCGGCCAGTCGAAGCGCTTGAACAATTCGCTGCTCTGGTAGGCCGGCCCCCAGCGGGTCCAGGCGGCCAGGCCGAGCATCATCGCCCACATCGAAATAGCCGTGGCCCAGCCGCAGCCTACGCCGCCCATGGCCGGCAGGCCGAGGTGACCGTAGATGAAGATGTAGTTCAGCGGAATGTTCAGCGCCAGGCCGAAGAGGCCCATGACCATGCTCGGCAGCGTACGACCCAGGCCGTCACTGAAGCAGCGCAGCACGTAATAGAACGCAATGGCCGGCATACCGGCGGCGATGCCATGCAGGTAGCCCATGGTGGGTGCGATCAGGTCCGGTTCAACCTTCATTGCATGCAGGATCGGCTCGGCGCAAAGCAGCAGCAGTGAGCCGATGATGCCGACCACCAAGGCCAGCCACAATGACTGGCGCACCAACGGCCCGATCTCACTGTACTGGCCCGCGCCGTAGCGTTGCGCGACTTTCGGCGTGGTAGCCAGCAGCGTACCGCTCATCAGCAGGTAGACCGGAATCCAGATCGAGTTGCCCAGGCCCACCGCCGCCAGGTCCTGGGGGCTGACGCGGCCGGCCATCACCGCATCGACAAAACTCATCGCGGTGGTGGCCAGTTGGCCGACCATGATCGGCAGGGCGAGCGTCAGCAGGCCGCCGACTTCCCGGCTGATGCGGGCGGGGCGGCTAAGGGTGGCAGTTGCAGTGTTCACGTACAGGTGTCCAATAAAGGGAAGCGCAAGGACGGCGGATTCTACGCTTTGACGCACTGGTCAGGAAAAAACCAGTGTTAGGGATTTGTAAGCGCGGGCTGTGATCCCTGTACACTGCGGGTCCGCGAAAGGAGCCTGCCATGCTGATTGTTGCCGACGAAAATATTCCGCTGCTCGATGCATTCTTCCAGGGATTTGGCGAGATTCGCCGCGTGCCTGGCCGTTCCATCGACCGCGCCACGGTCGAGCAGGCCGACGTGTTGCTGGTGCGCTCGGTGACCAACGTCAACCGCGCGCTGCTGGAGGGCACGACGGTGCGCTTCGTCGGCACCTGCACCATCGGCACCGATCACCTTGACCTCGACTACTTCAAACAGGTCGGCATCCAATGGTCCAGCGCCCCCGGCTGCAATGCCCGTGGCGTGGTGGATTATGTGCTGGGCAGCCTGATGACCCTGGCGGAAATCGAAGGTGCCGACCTCACCCAGCGCACCTATGGCGTGGTGGGGGCCGGTGAAGTCGGTGGGCGGCTGGTCAAGGTGCTCAAGGGCCTGGGCTGGAACGTGCTGGTGTGCGACCCGCCACGGCAGATTGCCGAAGACGGCGATTACGTCAGCCTGGAGCAGATCATCGAGCAATGCGATGTGATCAGCTTGCACACACCGCTGACCAAGTCCGGCAACGGTTCCACCTGGCACCTGTTTGATCGCCAGCGGCTCAACCAGCTCAAGCCCGGCACCTGGCTGATCAACGCCAGCCGTGGCCCAGTGGTAGACAATGCCGCCCTGCGCGAGGTGCTGCTGGCGCGCGAAGACCTGCAAGCGGTGCTGGATGTGTGGGAAGGCGAGCCTGAAGTGGACGTGGACCTGGCAGAGTTGTGCGTGCTGGCCACGCCGCACATCGCCGGCTACAGCCTGGATGGCAAGCAACGCGGCACGGCGCAGATCTATCAGGCGTTCTGCGCGCACCTGGGGCAGGCGCCGAGCATTCATTTGAGTGATTTGCTGCCGCCGCCGTGGTTGGCCGAGGTGCACTTGAACGCGTCCACCGACCCGGCCTGGGCACTGGCGACCCTGTGCCGCAGCGTGTACGACCCGCGCCGTGATGATGCGGATTTCCGGCGTAGCCTGGTAGGAACGGTTGAAGAGCAGCGTAAGGCGTTTGACCTGCTGCGCAAAAACTATCCTGAACGTCGTGAAATTGATGGCTTGAAGGTGCGCATTAACGGTGAGTCGGCAGCATTGTCGAACATCATCAGCGCATTGGGTGCCGTGAGCGCCTAGATCCCCATAAAAAACCCGGCCACCTGGGCCGGGTTTGAAAAAGCGTCGGCGCTTCAGCCTTGCTGGGCAGGCTTGACCAGTCGCTGTTCCAGTTCGCTGCACGCTTGCTGGATCATCTCTTCGGTAATCTGCACATCTTTGCCATTGGCATCGACGTACCAGCAGGGCAATTGCTGCGGCTGGCGGATTACTTCAATCTTGGCATCGCTGCTGTTTTGCAAGGTCATGGCCTGTCTCCTCATCAGGTTGTGTACCCATTCTGCTTATCACTCTAAGCCGCCCGCGTGACCAGGCTGTTACAACTCCTTTCAAAGTCACCGGTTCGAATACCCAGTCGACCAGAAACCGATACAAATTTCCAGCCAGGGGTTAGACCGATAGCCTCTAGGGTTAGGTATCGGCGGGCATAATTAACCTGACTCATTGTTATTTACCCAAGTTCCCCCAATGTTGAGGACAGGTTCCTCATTGGTGATGCCCTCCATGTTCTCAGTCCGTCAACGCCGCGCGATCCGTCTGGCCAGCCGCTTCATCGCCCCCTACCGCTGGCAGGCGCTTGGCGCCCTGTTGGCGCTGATCGTCACGGCCGGTATTACCTTGTCCATGGGGCAGGGCATCCGTCTGCTGGTGGACCAGGGTTTCATGACCCAATCCCCGCACTTGCTCAACCAGTCCATCGGCCTGTTCATGGTGCTGGTGCTGGGGCTGGCAGTGGGTACCTTCGCACGGTTTTATCTGGTGTCGTGGATCGGCGAGCGGGTGGTGGCGGATATCCGTCGGCAAGTGTTCAACCATTTGATCTACCTGCATCCGGGCTTTTACGAGAACAACCGCAGTTCGGAGATCCAGTCGCGGTTGACCACCGACACCACGTTGCTGCAGTCGGTGATCGGATCGTCGTTGTCGCTGTTCCTGCGTAATGCCTTGATGGTCATCGGCGGCATCGTGCTGCTGTTTGTCACCAACCCCAAGCTCACCAGTATCGTGGTGGTAGCGCTGCCGCTGGTGCTGGCGCCGATCCTGATCTTTGGCCGCCGGGTGCGCAGCTTGTCGCGCCAAAGCCAGGACCGCATCGCCGACGTGGGCAGCTATGTGTCCGAGACCCTCGGTCAGATCAAGACCGTGCAGGCCTACAACCACCAGGTGCAGGACGAACAACGTTTCGCCGTGACTGTGGAAGACGCCTTCACCACCGCGCGCAAGCGCATCACCCAACGCGCCTGGCTGATTACCCTGGTGATCATGCTGGTGCTCGGTGCCGTGGGCGTGATGCTGTGGGTCGGCGGCATGGACGTGATCAGCGGACGTATTTCCGGCGGTGAGCTGGCGGCGTTCGTGTTCTACAGCCTGATCGTCGGCAGTGCGGTCGGCACCCTGAGTGAAGTACTCGGTGAGTTACAACGCGCTGCCGGGGCCGCCGAGCGCATTGGTGAGTTGTTGCAGTCGAGCAACGAGATCCAGGCGCCGAGCGCAGGCACCGTCCAATTGCCCGCCCGCGTCAGCGGCCGCATGGAGCTGCAAGACCTGCGTTTTTCCTATCCTTCGCGGCCCGACAGCTATGCCATTGACGGTTTGAACCTGACCATCAATCCCGGCGAAACCTTGGCGCTGGTGGGGCCTTCCGGCGCGGGCAAATCGACGATTTTCGACCTGTTGCTGCGCTTTTACGACCCCCAGCAAGGCCGCATCCTGCTCGAAGGCCATCCACTCACCGAACTCGACCCCATGGACCTGCGCCGCCACTTCGCCCTGGTATCCCAGAGCCCGGCGCTGTTCTTCGGCAGCGTCGAAGACAACATCCGTTACGGCAACCCGACCGCCACCCAGGATCAGGTCGAAGCCGCCGCACGCATTGCCCATGCCCACGACTTCATCCTGCAAATGCCTGACGGCTACCAGACCCACCTCGGCGACGGCGGCATGGGCCTCTCCGGCGGCCAACGCCAACGCCTGGCCATCGCCCGAGCGTTGTTGGTGGACGCGCCGATCCTGCTGCTCGACGAAGCCACCAGCGCCCTCGATGCCCAGAGTGAACACCTGATCCAGCAAGCGCTGCCGCAATTGATGCAAGGGCGCACCACGCTGGTGATCGCCCATCGGCTGGCCACGGTGAAGAACGCTGATCGCATTGCGGTGATGGACCAGGGCAAGTTGGTGGCGGTGGGGACGCATCAGCAGTTGATTGCAAGCAATGCGTTGTATGCGAGGCTGGCGGCGTTGCAGTTCAGTGATGGGGCAGAGATCGCGAACAGCGAGGGCTAAAGTGGGCCCGTCGTCACGAGCGGGCATCCTTGGCAGGCAGTTGAGGGCGAAGATGCACGTGTGGCGAGGGAGCTTGCTCCCGTTGGACTGCGCAGCAGTCCCATTTTTGGGGTCGCTTCGCAACCCAACGGGAGCAAGCTCCCTCGCCACAGGGTTTCAACCACCGACAGTGCGGCGGCGTCCGACCAGAGCCTTACTGATCATCAAAATACCGCTCATGCCAATCCACCAACGGCTGTGGTGAATTGAGCTTCTGCCCGTAGATCACCGAATAAGACAGCACGTTCTGCACATACTGGCGAGTTTCGTCGAACGGAATGCTTTCCACCCACACATCGAAACTCAGGTGGTCCGCGCCACGCAGCCACTGGCGCACGCGGCCGGGGCCGGCGTTGTAGGCGGCAGAGGCGAGCACGCGGTTGCCGTTGAACTGGCTGTGCACCTGGCTCAGGTAGGCAGCGCCGAGCTGGATGTTCTTGTCCGGGTCCAGTACCTGGGCCGGGGAGGCCAGGGGGATGCTGAACTTGCGCGCGGTTTCCTTGGCAGTGCCAGGCATCAGTTGCATCAGGCCGCTGGCACCGACGCCGGAGCGGGCGTCGTCCATAAAGGCGCTTTCCTGGCGGGTAATCGCGAATACCCAACTGGAATGCAGGCCGCGCACCTTGGCTTCACGCACCAGGGTGTCGCGGTGGGCCATCGGGAAACGGATGTCCAGGTCGTCCCAGTACTGCGCCTGGCTGATGGTGCGGATCGCCGGGAAGTACCACTTCATGTCGTAGGCCAGCTTGGCCTGGGCGACCATCTCGTCACGGTTGAAGTGACGGCTTACGTGATACCACTCGCGACGGCCATCTACGATCTGGCCACGGGCGTAGAATTCCAGCGCACGGCGCACGCCCGGCGTGTTGCGCACCTTGTTGACCAGTGCCTGGCTCATCAGCAGCGGCTTGTTCTTCAACTGATACGGGGCTTTGGAGCGATCCGCCGCAAGGAAACCGTAGAAGTCACGCTCTTGTGCCAGGTTCTTGTACAACACCAACGCTTGTGGGTTCTTGGGTTCTGCCAGTTCCAGGCTGCGGGCCTGCCAGTAGCGCCAGCGGTTGGTGGTCGCCAGGTCTTGTGGGAGTTTGCGGGTCAACTGGTAGGCGTCTTCCCAGCGCGCCAGGCGCAACAGCAAGCGCAGGCGCCATTCGGAGACGGTGTTGTCGCGCAGTTCTGGGTCGTATTTGGTCATCACCTCAAGGGCGCGCGGGTCGTAGCGCTTGGCCAGGGTCAAGCCGATTTCCCGGGCGATCGACACTTTTTCGTCACGGGAGAAGTGCATGCTGCTGGCGTAGCCGTCTAGCAGGGCCATGGCCTTGTCCGGATCCTGGCGGGCCAGGCGACGCAAGCCCAGGCCCACGGCGTCAGACATGGCCTCGGTGGCTGGCAGGAAGCGTGACGGGTCGCTGAGCATGTCGGGCTTTTGCGCCACGTCCACCATCAAGCGGCCTTGGGCGCCGAGGGTGGGCAAGGTTTTCACCAGGCTGTTGGCGAGTGCGTAGTTGCGCGCTTCGGCGGCGAGCTTGGCGCGGTCCCAGATCTTCTGTTCGGTGAGTTGGCCGTCAGCCGCCCATTGGCCGAAGGTGGCATCACAGGCGGCCGGTTGGGACTTACCGGTCATCCAGAGTTTTTCGGTGGTCTTGTAGCCTTCGGCTTTCAGGTTGTGGGTGAGCTGGTACTGGCCCTGAAGGCAGTCCAGCTCAACGAAATTGAGCTTGGTGTCGTAGTACTTTTCAAAGGTCTGCCAATCGCCACGCTCGGCCAACCAGCGCAACCAGCGCAGTTTCATCCAGTTGGCCTGGGGCAGGTCACCGTTTTTGGCCAGGAACTGTTCGATCTCCTGATTGCTCGCGGTTTTCAGGCGCGCCGTCAGTTCGTCGTAGGCCAGGTACGGCGTCAGCGGGTAGTCGGCCAGGGCCTGGCTGTATTGCATGTACGGGCCGGTATCGCCCTTGGCCAAGGCGCGTTTGGCTTCATCGTAATATTGACGTTGGGTGGTGAGGTCCACGGCCTGGGCGGATTGAACGGCGGTGGCGGAAAGAAGCAGACAAGATAAAAAGTTGAAAAGGCGACTGCGCATGAGACGTCCGTGCAGAGAAATCACGACTAGCATCGGCACCGCCGACACTGATTGCCCCTAGCTTAGCCTTTTGCCCGACGCAGACGAAAGCTTTGCTGGGCGGTTCGTTCAAGTTCGTTGGAAATGTCCTACAGAACGTGTCGGCAGCGAAAATGCCAGCCGCATCCCACCCCTAACTCAGGTAGAATGCGCGCCCAGTTTTTGGAGAAGCGTATGACCCTGCTCAAATTCAGCGATGTGTCCCTTGCTTTCGGCGCTATGCCGTTGTTGGACAAGGTGTCCTGGCAGATCGCCCGTGGTGAGCGGGTGTGCATCATCGGCCGCAACGGCACCGGCAAATCCAGCATGATGAAGCTGGTCAAAGGCGACCAGAAGCCCGATGACGGCTCCGTATGGCGCGCGCCGGGCCTCAAGATCGGCGAATTGCCGCAAGAATTGCCGGTGGCCGACGGACGGACAGTGTTCGACGTGGTTGCCGAAGGCCTCGACGGCGTCGGCGCACTGCTCGCCGAATACCATCACCTGGCGCAGAACTGCGTCACCGAAGATGACCTGAACAAGCTGATGCACGTTCAGCAAGACCTCGAAGCCCGTGATGGCTGGCGCTTGCAGCAACTGGTCGACAGCACCCTGAGTCGCCTGCAACTGCCGGCCGACAAGACCCTCGCCGAGTTGTCCGGCGGCTGGCGTCGCCGCGTGCTGCTGGCCCAGGCCCTGGTGTCCGAGCCGGATCTGCTGCTGCTCGACGAACCGACCAACCACTTGGACATTGGCGCGATTGCCTGGCTGGAAGAAGCCCTCAAGGAATTCCAGGGCGCCGTGCTGTTCATCACGCACGACCGTTCCTTCCTGCAGAACCTGGCCACGCGCATTCTTGAGCTGGACCGTGGCGGCCTGATCGACTGGAACGGCGACTACGCCAGCTTCCTGGTACACAAGGAAGCCGCGCTGGCCGCCGAAGAAACCGCCAACGCGCTGTTCGACAAAAAGCTGGCCCAGGAAGAAGTCTGGATCCGTCAGGGCATCAAGGCCCGTCGTACCCGTAACGAAGGCCGCGTACGCGCCCTGAAAGCCCTGCGTGTCGAGCGCAGCGAACGCCGCGAGCGCACCGGCAAGGCGAATATCCAGCTGGACACCGCCGACAAGTCGGGCAAGCAAGTGATGGTGCTGGAGAACGTCAGCTTCCATCACCCGGACGGCCCGTTCCTGATCAAGGACTTCTCCATGGTCCTGCAGCGCGGCGACCGTATCGGCCTGCTGGGCGCCAACGGCACCGGCAAGACCACCTTGCTCAAGCTGATGCTCAGCGGTCTGCAGCCGACCAGCGGCACCGTGGAAGAGGGCACGCGCATTGACGTGGCCTACTTCGACCAGTTGCGTCACCAGTTGGACCTGGAAAAAACCGTGATCGACAACGTTGCCGAAGGCCGCGACTTTATCGACATCGACGGCCAGAGCCGCCATGTGCTCAGCTACCTGGGCGACTTCCTGTTCAGCCCGCAGCGTGCACGTACGCCGGTGAAAGCCTTGTCCGGTGGTGAGCGTGCGCGCCTGCTGCTGGCCAAGCTGTTCAGCAAGCCGGCCAACCTGCTGGTGCTCGACGAACCGACCAACGACCTCGACGTGGAAACCCTCGAGCTGTTGGAAGAAGTGCTGCTGACCTTCAACGGCACTGTGCTGATGGTCAGCCACGACCGGGCATTCCTCGACAACGTGGTCACCAGCACCCTGGTCTTCGAAGGCGAAGGCAAGGTGCGTGAATACGTCGGTGGTTACCAGGACTGGCTGCGCCAGGGCGGTTCGCCGCGCCTGCTGGGCGTGACCGAGAGCAAGTCCGGCAAGGCCGACTTGAACTCGGCGGTGGTCACTCCGGTGGCGGCTGCTGAGCCGGTTGCCGAAGTGGTGCCAGGTGCCAAGAAGAAGCTTAGCTACAAACTGCAACGTGAGCTGGAAGCGTTGCCGGGTGATATCGAAGCCAAGGAGCAGCAGATCGCTGCGGTTGAAGCGGACATGGCTGACGCGGGTTTCTACCTGCGTCCGGCGGCTGAAACGGCCAAGGTCATCGCTTCCCTGGAGACGTTGAACCAGGAGCTGGAAGTGTTGGTTGAGCGTTGGGCTGAGTTGGATGCCTGAGTGATTCCAATGCATTAAAAAAGCCCGGCGTTCATTTCTATGAACGCCGGGCTTTTTATATGAAATGCGATCCAAATGTGGGAGCGGGCTTGCTCGCGAAAGCGGTGTGTCAGTCACCAGATGCATCAACTGACAGACAGCTTTCGCGAGCAAGCCCGCTCCCACATTGGATCTGCGTTGGTCTTACGGAGTCTTTACCAACCGGACGGCCAGCACGTCGCACGGCGCACCGTGCAGCACATCATTGGCGGTGGAACCGAGCAGCAACGCCAGCCCGTGACGGCCATGGCTGCCGACCACGATCAGGTCACAACCCTTTTCCTTGGCCAGATGGTGGATTTCCTGGCGCGGTTGGCCGTAGGTGAGGTGGCAGTCTTCCTTTTTCAAGTGCGGGTATTTGAGAATCAAACGGTCCAGGCGCTCCTTGGCCTGGTCAAACTGCTGTTGCTGCAACTGGGAAAGGTCCATCGGCACGTCACCGCCAAAGGCCATGGCCATGGGCTCGACGATATGCACCAGCGACAGTATGGCGCCATTGGCCAATGCAGACTCCTGCGCGCGCTTGATCACTGGATCGCACTCTTCGGTCAGATCAACAGCGACCAGAATATGTTGGTAGGGCATGAGGCGTTCCTCCAAGGGACTGCAATAAGTTCAGTATGGCTGCTTTCAAGCGGATGGGGTTGCGTCAGGTCAAATCCGCTCATCTAGAAATTCGGGAGTACACATATGACGGTCTGGATAGTGGTGTCAATCCTTGTGGTGGTTCTGAGCCCTCTGGCATGGCTGCGCCCGTCGCGCCATCAGAGCGGGCGCATGGCCCTGCGCATGGAGGCACGCCGCATCGGCCTGGCCATGCAGTTGTCGCCCCAGGAATGGCCGCACTGGCTCAAGCAAGAGCCGCCGAGCCCGTGCGCGCAGTATTGCCGGCCACGGCGCGGCAGCACGCCGGCGATCTGGAGTTACTGGCAGTTGGAGCCTGGGGTCTGGGTCAATCAGTGGCGCGAAGTGTGCGCCGATGAAAAGTTGTTGCCGCATTTTGCGACGCTGCCGGACAACGTCTACAAGGTCGAAGCCGACAAGCAGATGATCGCCTTGTATTGGGGCGAGAAGGGCGAGGCGAGCGTGTTGAAGGCTATTGATGCGCTGCTCAAGGCCCTGGCCTGAATCGCAGGCAATAAAAAGCCCGACATCATCATCGGGCTGGAGTTGGCCAGGCAGGCCGGTAATTCTGGTGTTTCGCGCGTCGGATGTTCATCCAGACGCTTTACGGTTGCGGCTAGCCTAGCCGCATATCCCGTTCTGTACAGTCTTTTTCCATATCTTTTGCATTATTGATTTCGTGAATAGTTGAATATTGACGAGTCGCGGGCTTAGGGTTGGGGTTCTGAAATGACTGGAAAGTCGCGTTTTTCCTAGCCTTTCGAGCGATTGACAATTGCCCGGAATTGGATGAAGGTGGCGTACCCAAATCAAACGGGCGTATGAATTGAGCGTTTGTCTGTCAGACGACTCATACAGAATCCCGACTATCGCATTGGCGGGTGTGCCTGGCGGATTGGCGTGAACATTGGCGAATTCATCAATGTCCAACCAGAGGCCAGCGTCCAGTGTGTACTGTTCAGCTTCCATATCGTGGAGATCAGTTGATGATTTACGAAGGTAAAGCCATCACGGTTAAGGCTCTTGAAAGTGGCATCGTCGAACTGAAATTCGACCTCAAGGGTGAGTCCGTCAACAAGTTCAACCGTCTAACCCTGAATGAATTGCGTCAGGCCGTAGACACCATCAAAGCAGATGCTTCGGTCAAGGGCGTGATCGTTTCCAGCGGCAAGGACGTGTTTATCGTCGGCGCTGACATCACCGAATTCGTCGACAACTTCAAGCTGCCCGATGCCGAGCTGGTGGCTGGCAACCTCGAAGCCAACAAGATTTTCAGCGATTTTGAAGACCTCAACGTACCGACCGTCGCCGCGATCAACGGCATCGCGTTGGGCGGCGGCCTGGAAATGTGCCTGGCGGCAGACTTCCGCGTCATGTCGGCCACGGCCAAGATCGGCCTGCCTGAAGTCAAGCTGGGCATCTACCCAGGTTTCGGCGGCACAGTACGCTTGCCGCGCCTGATCGGTGCCGACAACGCCATCGAGTGGATTGCCGCTGGCAAGGAAAACCGTGCTGAAGACGCGCTGAAAGTCGGTGCCGTCGACGCTGTGGTTGCCCCGGACAAACTGGCCGAAGCCGCACTGAACCTGATCAAGGGCGCCATCAGCGGCGAATTTGACTACAAGGCCAAGCGTCAGCCGAAGCTGGAAAAACTCAAGCTCAACGCCATCGAACAAATGATGTCGTTCGAAACTGCCAAAGGTTTCGTGGCTGGCCAGGCCGGCCCGAACTACCCCGCGCCGGTTGAAGCGATCAAGACCATCCAGAAAGCCGCGAACTTCGGTCGCGACAAAGCCCTGGAAGTGGAAGCGGCAGGCTTCGTCAAACTGGCGAAAACCTCCGCAGCCCAGAGCCTGATCGGCCTGTTCCTGAACGATCAGGAACTGAAGAAAAAGGCCAAGGCCTACGACGAAATCGCCAAGGACGTGAAACAGGCAGCCGTACTCGGCGCCGGTATCATGGGCGGCGGTATCGCCTATCAGTCGGCGTCCAAAGGCACGCCGATCCTGATGAAAGACATCAACGAGCACGGCATCGAGCAAGGCCTGGCGGAAGCCGCCAAGCTGCTGGTCGGCCGCGTGGATAAAGGTCGCATGACCGCCGCGAAGATGGCTGAAGTGCTTAACGGCATTCGTCCTACGCTGTCCTACGGCGATTTCGGCCACGTCGACCTGGTGGTCGAAGCGGTTGTCGAGAACCCGAAGGTCAAGCAAGCCGTACTGGCTGAAGTGGAAGCCCAGGTCAAAGACGACACCATCCTGGCGTCCAACACCTCGACCATTTCCATCTCGCTGCTGGCCAAGGCCTTGAAGCGTCCGGAAAATTTCGTCGGCATGCACTTCTTCAACCCGGTGCACATGATGCCGCTGGTGGAAGTGATCCGTGGCGAGAAGTCCAGCGAGCTGGCGGTTGCCACCACCGTTGCCTACGCCAAGAAAATGGGCAAGAACCCGATCGTGGTCAACGACTGCCCGGGCTTCCTGGTCAACCGCGTGCTGTTCCCGTACTTCGGCGGTTTCGCCAAGTTGGTCAGCGCCGGTGTGGACTTCGTGCGCATCGACAAAGTCATGGAAAAATTCGGCTGGCCAATGGGCCCGGCGTACCTGATGGACGTGGTCGGCATCGACACCGGCCACCACGGTCGCGACGTCATGGCTGAAGGCTTCCCGGACCGCATGAAAGACGACCGCCGTTCGGCGATCGACGCGCTGTACGAGGCCAAGCGCCTGGGCCAGAAGAACGGCAAGGGCTTCTACGCCTACGAGGCCGACAAGAAGGGCAAGCAGAAGAAAGTGGCCGATCCGTCGGTGCATGAAGTGCTGGCTCCGGTCATCTACGAACAGCGTGAGGTGTCGGACGAAGACATCATCAACTGGATGATGATCGCCCTGTGCCTGGAAACCGTGCGTTGCCTGGAAGACGGCATCGTCGAGACCGCCGCCGAAGCCGATATGGGCCTGGTGTACGGTATTGGTTTCCCTCCATTCCGTGGTGGTGCGCTGCGTTACATCGACTCGATCGGTGTGGCCGAGTTCGTTGCCCTGGCTGATCAATACGCTGATTTGGGCCCGCTGTACCACCCGACCGCGAAGCTGCGTGAAATGGCCAAGAACGGCCAGCGCTTCTTCGGTTAAGTGCCCAGACGACTAGAGCGAGAATATTTATGAGCTTGAATCCAAGAGACGTCGTGATCGTCGACTTCGGTCGTACGCCGATGGGCCGCTCCAAGGGCGGCATGCACCGCAACACCCGTGCCGAAGATATGTCGGCACACCTGATCAGCAAACTGCTGGAACGCAACGTCAAGGTCGACCCGAACGAAGTCGAAGACGTGATCTGGGGCTGCGTCAACCAGACCCTGGAGCAGGGCTGGAACATTGCGCGCATGGCGTCGTTGATGACCCAGATCCCGCACACCGCCGCCGGCCAGACTGTGAGCCGCCTGTGCGGTTCGTCGATGAGCGCGCTGCACACTGCCGCCCAGGCGATCATGACCGGCAACGGTGATGTGTTCGTGGTCGGTGGCGTGGAGCATATGGGCCACGTCAGCATGATGCATGGCGTTGACCCTAACCCGCACATGTCGCTGTACGCGGCAAAAGCCTCGGGCATGATGGGCCTGACCGCGGAAATGCTCGGCAAAATGCACGGCATTACCCGCGAAGCCCAGGACGCGTTCGGCCTGCGTTCCCACCAACTCGCCCACAAAGCGACTGTGGAAGGCAAGTTCAAGGATGAAATCATCCCGATGAACGGTTATGACGAGAACGGTTTCCTGAAACTGTTCGACTACGACGAAACCATTCGTCCGGATACCACCCTGGAAAGCCTGGCCGCGCTCAAGCCGGCGTTCAATCCAAAGGGCGGCACCGTGACAGCCGGTACTTCGTCGCAAATCACCGACGGTGCTTCGTGCATGATCGTGATGTCGGCGCAGCGTGCCCAGGACCTGGGCATCCAACCGCTGGCCGTGATCCGTTCGATGGCCGTGGCGGGTGTGGACCCGGCAATCATGGGCTATGGTCCAGTACCGGCCACACAAAAAGCCTTGAAGCGCGCGGGTCTGACCATCAACGACATCGACTTCTTCGAGCTCAATGAAGCTTTCGCTGCACAGGCCTTGCCCGTGCTGAAAGATTTGAAAGTACTCGACAAGATGAATGAGAAGGTTAACCTGCACGGCGGCGCGATTGCCCTGGGTCACCCATTCGGTTGCTCCGGTGCGCGTATCTCCGGCACTTTGCTTAACGTGATGAAGCAAAATGGCGGCA
Source organism: Pseudomonas sp. P7759 (assembly GCF_013386445.1). NCBI lineage: Bacteria > Pseudomonadati > Pseudomonadota > Gammaproteobacteria > Pseudomonadales > Pseudomonadaceae > Pseudomonas > Pseudomonas sp. P7759. The sequence goes on along the minus strand of NZ_JACART010000029.1, from coordinate 4,183 downwards.
ACCTTGGGGTTGCAACCATGTGCATTGGTCTCGGCCAAGGCATTTCCACCGTCTTCGAACGCGTCTAAGCGTTGGGTTGACGGAAGCCGGGGCCCAGTGCCCCGGTTTTTGTTTTTGGGTGGTTTTGTATTTTTTTTTTAACAAATTTTGTAAGAGGGCCAGAGCATGAAAGTCGAACCAGGGCTCTACCAGCATTATAAAGGTCCGCAGTACCGTGTTTTCAGCGTGGCGCGCCACTCCGAGACCGAAGAAGAAGTGGTGTTCTACCAAGCACTGTATGGCGATTACGGCTTTTGGGTGCGCCCGTTGAGCATGTTTGTGGAGACCGTCGAAGTTGACGGCGAGCAGGTCCCGCGCTTTGCTTTGGTCCAGGCCGAACCCAGTCTTTTTTCAGGGCAATAACGGCAGGTCGCGCAGAATGCTGCGCTTGACCTCACCTTGTTGCCACTATATATAGCGTTGCCGCGACAGGCGCCAACTGCCTTTCACTTCTCGAATTCAGGAATTTTCCGATCCATGGGCAAATCGCTGGTCATTGTGGAATCCCCGGCTAAGGCCAAGACCATCAACAAGTACTTGGGCAACGAGTACGTGGTGAAGTCGAGTATCGGCCATATCCGAGACCTGCCCACCAGCGGTTCGGCTAGCGCCAGCAAGGAGCCAGCCGCCAAGCGCGGCAAGGCGGCTGCGGGCGAAGGTCCGGTGCTCACCCCTAAAGAGAAAGCGCGCAAGCAGCTGGTCTCGCGCATGGGTGTGGACCCGGATCATGGCTGGAAGGCCAAGTACGAAATCCTTCCAGGCAAGGAAAAGGTCATCGAAGAGCTGCGCCGGCTCGCCAAGGATGCTGACACCATCTATCTCGCGACGGACTTGGACCGCGAAGGGGAAGCCATTGCCTGGCACCTGCGGGAAGCCATCGGCGGTGATGACAGCCGCTACAAGCGCGTGGTGTTCAACGAAATCACCAAGAAAGCCATCCAGGAAGCTTTCTCCAAGCCGGGCGAACTGGATATCGACCGTGTCAACGCCCAACAGGCCCGTCGTTTCCTCGACCGCGTCGTGGGCTACATGGTCTCGCCACTGCTGTGGGCCAAGATCGCCCGTGGCCTGTCGGCCGGTCGTGTGCAATCGGTTGCCGTGAAGCTGGTGGTGGAGCGTGAGCGCGAGATCCGTGCGTTCATCCCCGAAGAATACTGGGAAGTCCACGCCGACTTGGGCACCGCCAAGGGTGCCAACGTACGTTTTGAAGTGGCCCGCGAGAAAGGCGAGGCGTTCAAGCCGCTGAACGAAGCCCAGGCGATGGCCGCGCTGGAGAAGCTCAAGTCTTCCAGCTACAGCATCGTCAAGCGTGAAGACAAACCGACCAGCAGCAAGCCGTCGGCACCGTTTATCACTTCCACCCTGCAACAGGCCGCGAGCAACCGCCTGGGCTTTGGTGTGAAGAAAACCATGATGATGGCCCAGCGCTTGTACGAAGCCGGCTACATCACGTATATGCGTACCGACTCCACCAACCTGTCGCAAGATGCGGTGGCGATGGCGCGTACTTACATTGAAGAAGAGTTCGGCAAGAAGTACCTGCCGGAGAAGCCAAACGTCTACAGCAGCAAGGAAGGCGCACAAGAGGCTCACGAAGCGATCCGTCCTTCCGACGCCAACACCACGCCTGCCAAGCTGAGCGGCATGGAGCGCGACGCTGAGCGCCTCTACGAGCTGATCTGGCGCCAGTTCCTGGCCTGCCAGATGCTGCCAGCGCAATACCTGTCCACCACCGTGACGGTGGCGGCTTCCGACTTCGAGCTGCGTGCCAAAGGCCGTATCCTCAAGTTCGACGGCTATACCCGTGTGATGCCGCAAATCGCCAAGCCTGGCGATGACGACGTGCTGCCGGACATGGCCCAAGGCGACACGTTGAAGCTGATCAAGCTCGACCCGTCGCAACACTTCACCAAGCCGCCGGCGCGCTATTCGGAAGCCAGCCTGGTAAAAGAGATGGAAAAACGCGGCATCGGTCGTCCTTCGACCTACGCGGCGATCATCTCGACTATTCAGGACCGTGGCTACGTTGCGCTGCACAACCGTCGTTTCTACTCGGAAAAGATGGGCGACATCGTGACCGAGCGACTGTCCGAGAGCTTCTCCAACCTGATGGACTACGGCTTCACCGCCGGTATGGAAGAGAACCTCGATGACGTGGCCCAGGGCGAACGCGACTGGAAAAGCGTGCTGGACGAGTTCTACGGCGACTTCAAGAAGAAACTCGAAGTAGCCGAAAGCCCTGAAAATGGCATGCGTGCCAACCAGCCGGTGATGACCGACATCCCGTGCCAGACCTGCGGTCGACCGATGCAGATTCGTACGGCGTCCACTGGCGTGTTCCTCGGTTGCTCGGGCTACAGCCTGCCGCCGAAAGAGCGCTGCAAGGCCACCGTCAACCTGGTGCCGGGTGATGAAATCGCTGCCGATGACGAGGGTGAGTCCGAGTCGCTGGTCCTGCGTGGCAAGCACCGCTGCCCGATCTGCAGCACGGCGATGGACGCCTACCTGCTGGACGAGAAGCACAAGCTGCACATCTGCGGTAACAACCCGGATTGCAACGGCTACGAGATTGAAGAGGGCACCTATCGCATCAAGGGCTACGAAGGTCCGAGCCTGGAGTGCGACAAGTGCGGTAGCGAGATGCAGCTCAAGACCGGCCGTTTCGGCAAGTTCTTCGGTTGCACCAACCCGACCTGCAAGAACACCCGCAAACTGCTGAAAAGCGGTGACGCGGCGCCGCCGAAGATGGACCCGGTGAAGATGCCTGAACTCAAGTGCGAGAAGGTCAACGACACCTACATCCTGCGTGACGGCGCTTCGGGGTTGTTCCTGGCGGCCAGCCAGTTCCCGAAAAACCGCGAGACCCGTGCACCGCTGGTGCTGGAGATCGTGCCGCACAAGGATGAGATCGATCCGAAGTACCACTTCCTGTGTGAAGCGCCGAAGAAGGACCCGGATGGTCGTCCAGCCGTGATCCGCTACAGCCGCAAGACCAAGGAGCAGTATGTGCAGACCGAAGTGGACGGTAAGCCTACCGGCTGGAAAGCGTTCTACGACGGCGGCAAGTGGAAGGTCGAGGACAAGCGCCAGGGCGCTTGATCGGCTAATCTGCCAGTGACAAAGGCCGCCTGCACAGGCGGCCTTTTTTTGCCCTTGCAGTGCGCTCGGCTGATCCGTGACACTGTTCAGCCAGCATCACGCTTATTCGTTGTGGAGATTGCCGTCATGGCCAACGAACTCTATACCCGTACCAATCAGAAAATTTACTTCGCGGGTTTATCCCTGGAAGCCCTTGGCCGCGCCGAGGAAGGGAAGGAGATGAATGCCATCGCGCTGGTCCAGGCGGGGCGTGAAGCGGCGTTGTTCCATCTGTACGGTGCCTTGCTGGGCCTGTGCCATGAGATCGCCGGGTTTTACCGCCTGCCCCAGGCCGGCTCGCCCCGTGCAGAAATGATCATGAATCGTGAAGTTCTGGACTCAATGGCGATCCCTGAGCTGGCCGAGTTGGTGGAAATGGCTCAAAGCCCTGACAGTTGGGTGGCGCGTTTGCTCAAGGCGCATGCGGATATGTTCCAGCCGCCGCGTATACCGCATGTGCCCAAGGGCGATGTGACCCAGCCGTTGATCGTGGCGGTTGCGCTGGAAGAAGATGAGCCCAAGCCGTTGAGTCGGGAAGAGCTGGAAGGCTGGCGCCAGGAACTGAAAAAGATGGCACTGCGCTTTCGCGAAGGTCTCAACGAGTGTTGAGCATCCTCTAGGCGACCATTCATCAAGCTGTCAAGAAACCTGTTCAGATCCTCTGCGGGGCTGGGTGGATGACTGATATAATCCCGGCCTTTCGTGGAGAGCAGACTTTTATGCCAACGTCCTTTCTGGAAATTGTTGAATTGCCTGACGGCCGAATCGAGCTGCGCCGGGCTGAGGACGAGGGTTCTCTGGTTATCTTGGATTTTTCCGAAGATGCCAAACAGTTCCTGCAAGGCCAGCACGTGGAAGTGGCTAAAGCCATGTTGAGCGTGGGTGTGCAGATGGCCGGTCGCCTGGCGGAAGGCGAGCCTGAGAAAGACGAGGGGCCGCGGGTTCTTCACTGACTGACGGTGATCGTTGTGGTGCGCGGGCTTGCCCTTGTTTCTTATACACATCT
>NZ_JACART010000028.1:0-33963 GCF_013386445.1 Pseudomonas sp. P7759 | reverse complement strand
CCCCCAGCCCGCCCTCGGCGGTGAATTGGCTGGGCACCGATGATCAGTCGCGGGATGTGTTGGCGCGGGTGATCTTTGGCGCACGGGTGTCGATCCTGTTTGCCCTGGCGCTCACCGCGATCAGCGCCGCCATCGGTATTGCAGCCGGTGCGTTGCAGGGTTATTACGGCGGCTGGGTGGATTTGATTGGCCAGCGCGTGCTGGAGGTGTGGTCCGGGCTGCCGGTGCTGTACCTGCTGATCATCCTGTCCGGTTTTGTCGAGCCCAATTTCTGGTGGCTGCTGGGGATNNCCTGGTGGACGTGGTGCGCGCCGAGTTCCTGCGCGGGCGCAACCTGGAATACGTCAAGGCCGCACGGGCCTTGGGTTTGGGTGATGGCAAGATCATTCGCCGGCATATCCTGCCCAATGCCATGACCGCGACCTTGAGCTACCTGCCGTTCATCCTGACCGGCGCGATCTCTACCCTGAGCGCCCTGGATTTCCTCGGTTTCGGCATGCCGGCAGGCAGCGCCTCTCTGGGCGAGCTGATTGCCCAGGGCAAGCAGAACCTGCAAGCGCCCTGGCTGGGCCTGACGGCGTTCTTCACACTGGCGCTGATCCTGTCGCTGCTGGTGTTTATCGGCGAGGCATTGCGTGATGCCTTCGACCCACGCTCATGAGTGACCGCCTATGAACCTGATCGAAATCCGCGACCTCAGCGTCGCCTTCAGCGGCCAGACCGTGGTGCGTAACCTGAGCCTGGACGTACGCCCCGGCGAGTGCCTGGCGCTGGTGGGCGAGTCGGGCTCGGGCAAGTCGGTGACCGCCCACTCGATCCTGCAATTGCTGCCCGAAGCCGGCACTGAAACCACCGGTTCTATCCAGTACCGCGGCCAGGAATTGATCGGCGCATCGGCGGCGACCCTGCAAAAGCTGCGCGGCAACCGCATTGCGATGATCTTCCAGGAGCCGATGACCTCCCTGAACCCGTTGCACAGTATCGAAAAACAGATCGGCGAAACCCTGCTGTTGCACAAGGGCCTGGGTGGCAAGGCGGCCCAGGCGCGCATTCTGGAATTGCTCGACCTGGTGGGCATCCAGAAACCCCAGGAACGGCTCAAGGCCTATCCCCATCAACTGTCCGGCGGGCAACGCCAGCGGGTGATGATCGCCATGGCCCTGGCCTGCGAGCCGGAACTGCTGATCGCCGACGAACCCACCACCGCGTTGGACGTGACCGTGCAGCGCAAGATCCTGCTGCTGCTCAAGTCCCTGCAACAACGCTTGGGCATGTCGCTGCTGCTGATCAGCCACGACCTCAACCTGGTGCGCAGCATTGCCCAGCGTGTGTGCGTGATGCGCGCGGGCGAGATTGTCGAGCAGGCTGACTGCCAGAGCCTGTTCAATGCGCCGCAACACCCGTACAGCCGCCTGCTGCTGGATGCCGAGCCGGACGGTGATGCGCTGTGCAGTGACGAGCGCGAGACGGTGTTGCAGGTTGACGACCTGACCGTGCAATTCCCCCTCGGCGGCGGCTTGTTCCGGCGCAAGACCTACCTGCGTGCAGTGGACGGCATCAGCCTCAGCGTGCAACGTGGCAAGACCCTGGGGATTGTCGGTGAGTCCGGCTCGGGCAAATCCACCCTGGGCCAAGCGATCCTGCGGCTGCTGGACTCCACCGGCAGCATCCGCTTCCAGGGTGAAGCGCTCGACCCGCTGAATAACCAGCAGATGCGCCCGTGGCGCAAGCAGATGCAGGTGGTGTTCCAAGACCCTTACGGCAGCCTCAGCCCACGCATGACCGTGGAGCAGATCATCAGCGAAGGCCTGGAGGTGCACGCGCCGTGCAGCCTGGCCGACCGTGATGCGCAGGTGATCCAGGTGCTCAAAGATGTGGGCCTCGACCCTGCCAGCCGCCACCGTTACCCCCATGAGTTTTCCGGCGGCCAGCGCCAACGCATTGCCATCGCCCGCGCCTTGGTGCTCAAGCCGGCGCTGATGCTGCTCGACGAACCCACGTCGGCCCTCGACCGCACCGTGCAGAAGCAAGTGGTGGCGCTGCTGCGTGAACTGCAGGAGAAATACGGCCTGACTTACCTGTTCATCAGCCATGACCTGGCGGTAGTACGCGCCATGGCCCACGACATGATCGTGATCAAGGACGGCAAGGTCGTTGAGGCTGGCGCGAGCCATCGGGTGTTTGACGCGCCCCAGCATCCCTACACCCAGGAATTGCTGGCGGCCGCCTGCGGGTTATCCTCATGAGCACCAGCCTCACGGATTACCAACAGGTTCGCGGCCTGGCCATCCAATCGCTGTTCGAGATCATCGAGCAGTCCAGCGAAGGCACGGTGATTGTCGACCGCGACGCGAACATCGTGTGGATGAACGAGCGCTACGCCAAGCGCTTTGGCCTGAAAAGCGCCGACGAAGCCATCGGCCAGCCCTGCGAGCAGGTGATTTCCAACAGCCTGTTGCGCCAGGTGGTGCGCAATGATCAGCCGATCCTGCTGGACATCCAGGACACGCCCAAAGGCCCGTTGGTGGTGATGCGTTTGCCGATCCACAACGATGCCGGCGCGGTGATCGGCGCGATTGGCTTTGCATTGTTCGATGAACTGCGCAACCTGTCACCGCTGATCGAGCGCTACCTGAGCATGCAGCAGGAGTTGGCCTCGACACGCTCGCTGCTGCGCTCACGCCAGAGCAAATACAACTTCGCGCACTTTATCGGCACCAGCGCCGCCAGCCTCGAAGTCAAGCGCCGGGCGCGGCGCAGTGCCAGCGCCGAGTCGCCGGTGTTGCTGCTGGGCGAGACCGGCACCGGCAAGGAATTGCTGGCCCAGGCGATTCACGGCGCGTCGAGCCGTGCGCACAAGGCCTTTGTCAGCATCAACAGTGCAGCGATTCCCGCTGACCTGCTCGAAGCCGAGTTCTTCGGCACCGCACCAGGCGCGTTTACCGGCGCCGACCGTAAAGGCCGTGCGGGCAAATTCCAGATTGCCCAGGGTGGCACGCTGTTCCTCGATGAAATCGGCGACATGCCGCTGCCGCTGCAAAGCAAATTGCTGCGGGTATTGCAGGAGAAGGAGTTCGAGCCGGTGGGCTCCAACGAGATGCTGCACAGCGATGTGCGGGTGATCGCGGCGACCTCCATGGATCTTGAAGCGGCGATCAAACGCGGTGAATTCCGCGCCGACCTGTATTACCGGCTGAATGTGCTGCCGATCCAGGTGCCGCCGCTGCGTGAGCGGCTGGAGGATATTCCGGCATTGAGCGAGGCGATTCTTGAGGAGTTGCGTAGCCAGCATGAACTGGACCGTGAGGCACTGGCGCTGCTGGCACAGCATGCGTGGCCGGGGAATATCCGTGAGTTGCGCAATGTGTTGGAACGCGCGGCGCTGCTGAGTGATGACCTGGTGCTGAATGCCAGGGAAATTCGGGCGGCGATTGGTACCTTTACGCCGGTGGCGCGTAGCAGCGCCGTCGCGACGGTTGAGGGGGAAAGTTTCAACGCAGCGCGGGAGCGGTTTGATCGGCAGATCATCACGGCAGCGTTGAGGGCATGCGGGGGCAATGTGGTGGAGGCCGCCAAGCAGCTGGGGCTTGGGCGGTCGACGTTGTACAAGAAGATGGTGGCGTTGGATCTTGCCCAGTCTCAATAGAGAGACACAATTCCATATACGAAGACATTCCAATGTGGGAGCGGGCTTGCTCGCGAATACGGTGTGCCAGCCGCCTGATTCTTGGTTGATACAGCGCATTCGCGAGCAAGCCCGCTCCCACATTTGATCTTCATAAGTCTCAAATAAGGGACAAATCTGATAGCGCCAATCCAATATCTGAAATTTATTCATACATTTCAAACACTTAGATAGTTGGCACACATCTCGCTATAGCCCCCTCCTACAGCAACACCCCACAAAAATAACAATCCGATGGAGACACACCATGAGTGTGATCATTGCCCTGGCAGCGCTCGCGTTGCTGATGCTGGCTGCCTACCGTGGCTATAGCGTTATCCTGTTTGCCCCCATCGCCGCCCTCGGCGCAGTGCTGCTTACCGACCCGTCCGCCGTCGCGCCTGCCTTTACCGGGGTGTTCATGGAGAAGATGGTCGGCTTTATCAAACTGTATTTCCCGGTGTTCCTGCTCGGCGCGGTGTTCGGCAAGCTGATCGAGCTGTCGGGCTTTTCGCGCTCCATCGTTGCCGCAGCGATCCGTCTGCTCGGCACGCGCCAGGCGATGCTGGTGATCGTGCTGGTCTGCGCCCTGCTCACCTATGGTGGCGTGTCGCTGTTTGTGGTGGTGTTTGCGGTGTACCCGTTCGCGGCGGAGATGTTCCGCCAGAGCAATATCCCCAAACGCCTGATCCCGGCGACCATCGCCCTCGGCGCATTCTCGTTCACCATGGACGCCCTGCCCGGCACGCCGCAGATCCAGAACATCATCCCCAGCACCTTCTTCAACACTACGGCGTGGGCCGCGCCATGGCTGGGCTTGATCGGCACGATCTTCGTGTTCTGCGCCGGCATGCTGTACCTGGCACGCCAGCGCAACAAGGCGCAACGGGCCGGAGAAGGCTACGGCACCGAACTGCGCAACGAACCGGAAACGGCCGACAACCTGGCGCTGCCCAACCCCTGGATCGCGCTGTCGCCGCTGATTCTGGTGGGCGTGATGAACCTGCTGTTCACCCACTGGATCCCGCAGTGGTACGGCAAGACCCACAGCCTTGCCCTGCCAGGCATGACCACGCCGGTGACCACCGAAATCGCCAAGCTCACCGCGATCTGGGCGGTGCAAGCGGCGTTGTTGGTGGGCATCGTCATGGTGTTGGTGTTTGGCTGGTCGGCCATCAAGAGCAAACTCGCCGAAGGCAGCAAAAGCGCGGTCAGCGGTGCGTTGCTGGCGGCGATGAACACCGCGTCCGAATACGGCTTTGGTGCCGTGATCGCCTCGCTGCCGGGTTTTCTGGTGTTGGCGGACTGGCTCAAGGGCATCCCCAACCCACTGGTCAACGAAGCGATTACCGTGACCCTGTTGGCCGGCATCACCGGCTCGGCGTCGGGTGGCATGAGCATCGCCCTGGCAGCCATGTCCGAGAGCTTTATTTCGGCGGCCCATGCGGCCAATATCCCCCTTGAAGTACTGCACCGCGTCGCGGCCATGGCCAGCGGCGGCATGGACACCCTGCCCCACAACGGCGCGGTGATCACGCTGCTGGCGGTCACCGGCCTGACGCACCGCGAAGCCTACAAGGACATTTTCGGCATCACGATCATCAAGACCCTCGCGGTGTTCGTGGTGATCGGTACTTTCTACGCCACCGGCATTGTGTGAGGTTTTCATGACGACATTGAACGGCAAGACCGCCCTGGTCACCGGCTCCACCAGCGGCATCGGCTTAGGGATTGCCTTGAGCCTGGCCAAGGCCGGCGCCAACCTGATCCTCAACGGCTTCGGCGACGCCAGCGCGGTGGTCGCCCAGGTGCAGGCGTTCGGCGGCAAGGTCGGCCATCACCCGGCGGACGTCAGCGACCCGGCGCAAATCGCCGACATGATCGCCTACGCCGAGCGTGAATTCGGCGGCGTGGATATCCTGGTGAACAATGCCGGCATCCAGCATGTGGCGGCGGTGGAAGACTTTCCCGCCGAGCGCTGGGACTCGATCATTGCGATCAACCTGTCGTCGGTGTTCCACAGCACACGCTTGAGCTTGCCAGGCATGAAGGCCAAGGGCTGGGGGCGTATTGTCAATATCGCCTCGGTGCATGGCCAGGTCGGTTCGGTGGGCAAGGCCGCCTATGTGGCAGCCAAACACGGTGTGATTGGCTTGACCAAGGTCGTCGGCCTGGAAACCGCCACCAGCAACGTGACGTGCAACGCCATTTGCCCCGGCTGGGTGCTGACGCCGCTGGTGCAAAAACAGATTGATGACCGTGCTGCCGCCGGCGTCGACCCGCAACAAGCGCAGCATGATCTGCTCGCGGAGAAGCAGCCGTCCCTGGAGTTTGTCACGCCGCCGCAACTGGGCGAGCTGGTGCTGTTCTTGTGCAGCGAAGCCGGCAGCCAGGTGCGCGGCGCCGCGTGGAATATCGACGGCGGCTGGCTGGCACAATAACAAGAGGCCCACTATGTCCGAGATCCTCTGGCAACCCTCCCCGGAACGCATCGCCCACACGCGGATGGACCAGTTCCGGCGCTACATCAACCAGCGCTACAGCGTGCAGCTGCGCGACTACCCGGCGCTGCACCAATGGAGCATCGACCAGCGCGCGGATTTCTGGCGGGCGATCGTGGAATACTTCGACGTGCAATTTCGCAGCCCGCCCACGGCGGTACTGATCGAAGACGCCGAGATGCCCAGCGCCCAATGGTTTCCCGGCGCGACCCTGAACTTCGCCGAACACCTGTTGCGCCGCCGCGACGATCACCCCGCAGTGGTCGCCCTCAGCGAAGACGGCCAGCGCGAGCAATTGACCTACGCCGAACTGGCCGCACATGTCGCCGGCCTGCAAAACAGCCTGCGGGCCGCCGGCGTGGTGCAGGGTGACCGTGTCGCGGCCTGCATGCCCAACACCTGGCAAACCCTGGTGGGCATGCTTGCCACCACCAGCCTGGGCGCGATCTGGTCATGTTCTTCGCCGGACTTCGGCACCCAGGGCGTGATCGACCGGTTCGGCCAGATCGAGCCCAAGGTGCTGATCACCTGCGCCGGTTATCGCTATGCCGGCAAAACCATCGACCAGACCGCCAAGCTCAATGAAATCCTCGAACGCCTGCCGTCGCTGGAGCAGCTGATCGTCGTGCCGTACGCGCGGCCCCAGACAACGATCGAGGACTATCAAACCCACGCCCGCGTCGCGCTGTGGCAGGACTTCTACCAGCCCGGCGGCGCGCCTGAATTCGTCGCGGTGCCGTTCGATCATCCGCTGTACATTCTCTATTCCAGTGGCACCACCGGCGTGCCCAAGTGCATCATCCACGGCACCGGCGGCGTGCTGCTTACCCACCTCAAGGAACACGGCCTGCATGCCGACCTGTCCCGCGAGGATTGCCTGTTCTACTACACCACCTGCGGCTGGATGATGTGGAACTGGCTGGTGTCGGTCTTGGCGATCGGCGCTACGGCGGTGCTGTATGACGGTTCGCCGTTTCATCCGGGGCCCGAGCGCTTGATCGATCTGATCGACGCAGAGAAAATCAGCGTGTTCGGCACCAGCCCCAAGTTTCTCGCCACCTTGGAAAAGGCCGGCTTGCAACCGCGCCTCAGCCACGACCTGAGCAGTCTCAAAGGCTTGATTTCGACCGGTTCGCCGCTGTCGCCGCAGAGCTACGACTACGTGTACCGCGAGATCAAGGGCGAGCTGTGCCTTTCCTCCATGTCTGGCGGCACCGATATCGTCTCCTGCTTTGTGATCGGCAATCCGGTGCTGCCGGTGCGTCGCGGCGAAATGCAGTGCAAGAGCCTGGCGATGGCGATTGAGGTGTGGGACGACCAGGGCCAGCCGTTGGTCGGCGAAAAAGGCGAGCTGGTGTGCACCCGGCATTTCCCGGCCATGCCCATCGGGCTATGGAACGATCCGGAGCGCAAGAAACTGCGCGCTTCGTATTTCAGCCAGTTTCCCGGTGTCTGGGCTCAGGGGGACTACGCCGAACAGCGTCCCAACGGCAGCCTGCTGATCCACGGGCGCTCCGATGCTGTACTCAACCCCGGTGGCGTGCGGATCGGCACAGCCGAGATTTACCGCCAGGTGGAAAAAGTCCCACAGGTCCAGGAAAGCCTGGCCATCGGCCAACGCTGGCAGGACGACGTGCGCGTGGTGCTGTTCGTACGCCTCAACGAGGGTGTCGAGCTGGACGACGCGCTGGAGCAGCAGATCCGCCAGGTGATCCGCGCCAACACCACACCGCGCCACGTACCGGCGAAGATCCTCGCTGTCACCGATATCCCCCGCACCATCAGCGGCAAGATCGTCGAATTGGCGGTGCGCAATGTGGTGCACGGTGAGCCGGTGAAGAACACCGACGCCCTGGCCAATCCGCAGGCGCTGGAGCAGTTTCGCGACCGGCCTGAACTGGCGAACGGATGAAAGGTTTCAGCGCTGACGTACTCATTTGAAGACAAACCCCGAATGCATGCTATTTTTCGGGGGTAGTCACCCATTCCCAAGTCACGGGATAATGGGTGTTGTCATTTTTCAAAGCGTTACGCTCAGGGCTTTTTCATGATTGGAACATCCACCGGTAGCGAAGCCGCTGCATTGATTGCGCGGCTGGACTGGGCGCAAAGCCCGCTCGGTGAGGCCAGTGATTGGCCGCAAAGCCTGCGCACCGCCGTGGATATTGTCGTCCACTCGCCGATGCCGATGCTCCTGCTGTGGGGCAGCCAGCTCACGCAGCTCTACAACGACGGCTTCGCCCAACTCGCCGGCAACAAACACCCTGAAGCGATGGGCCAGCCGGCGCATCAGACCTGGCCGGAGCTGGAAAGCTTTACCGCGCCGATCTACGACGCCGTGCTCAGCGGCCAGGTGCGCACCTTCAGCGAGCAACGGTTCGTGCTGCAACGCAACAATCGCGACACGGAAATCTGGCTGGACCTGACCTACAGCCCGATCCGCGATGAAAGCGCCCGTGTGGCCGGGATTCTGGTCACCGCCATCGAAACCAACGAACGCCGCAAGGCCCAACACAACACCGAGCAACGCTTGCAGTTGGCCTTGGCCGCCACCGACGCGGTAGGCACCTGGGATTGGGATATCGGCGAAGACCGCTTTATTGCCGACGCGCACTTCGCCTACTTGCACGGCGTCGATCCCAGCGATGCGCGTTCGTTGCCGATCAGCGATTACCTGCACGGCGTGCACCCGGAAGACCGTGGCATGGTGGCGCGCAGCATCAAGCACTGCATCACCTTTGGCACCGAGTACGCCGAGGAGTATCGCTTGCTGCAAACCGACGGCCAGGTACGCTGGGTGTTCGCCCGTGGCCGTTGCTACAAGGATCATCAAGGCCGCCCGGCACGTTTCCTCGGGGCCGCGCTGGACCTCACCGAGCGCAAGAACACCGAGCAGGCCTTGCGTCAGAGCCAGACCGAATTGCAACTGATCATCAACGCCATGCCGGTGTTGATCGGTTATGTCGACCATGAACAGCGCTTTCGCCTGAACAACAGCGCGTACCTGGAATGGTACGGCATGACGCCCCAGGAGCTGTACGGCAAGACCATCCGCGAAGTGCTCGGCGAGGAGGTGTACGCCGGGCGTGAAGACAAGATCGCCGCCGCGCTCAAGGGCAAGGCCTGCAGCTTCATGACCATCACTCCGCACCACGATGGCCGCCCGCGCCATGCGTTGATGAAGTACCTGCCGCGGTTCAGCAATGACGGCTCAGTCAATGGTTTCTACATCTTCGTGATCGACGAGACCGAACGCAAACTCACCGAAGAAGCCCTGCGCCACCTCAACGAAAACCTTGAAGAGCGCGTGGCTCAGCGCACCCAGGCCCTGGCCGAAGCCAACCAGCGCCTGCAAAACGAGATGTACGAGCGTGAGCGTGCCGAAGACGCGTTGCGCCATGCGCAGAAGATGGAAGCCGTGGGCCAGCTCACCGGTGGCATTGCCCATGACTTCAACAATATGCTCACCGGTATCATCGGCAGCCTGGACCTGATGCAGCGCTACATCGCCGCCGGGCGCAGTGACGAGATCGGCCGTTTTACCGATGCCGCCGTGTCCTCCGCCCATCGTGCGGCCGCTCTCACCCATCGGTTGCTGGCGTTCTCGCGCCGTCAGTCGCTGGACCGACGCCCGCTGGACCCCAACCAATTGGTCGCCTCCCTGGAAGACTTGTTCCGTCGCACAAAAGGCGCGCACATCGGGCTCAAGGTGCAACTGGGCCACGACATCTGGCCGGTGAACACCGACGCCAGCCAACTGGAAAACGCCCTGCTCAACCTGGTGATCAACGCCCGCGACGCTATGCCCGACGGCGGCGAACTGCTGATCGAAACCGCCAACAGCTATCTGGACGGCACCGACATCACCACCCTTGAACCGGTCAAGGCCGGCGACTACGTGATGCTCGGCGTGTGCGACAACGGCACTGGCATGGCGCCGAAAATCCTGGCCAAGGCGTTCGACCCGTTCTTCACCACCAAACCCATCGGCCAGGGCACTGGCCTGGGGCTGTCGATGATCTACGGATTTGCCCAGCAGTCCGGTGGTCATGTGACCATTCATAGCGAGCCAGGCCAGGGCACCTGCGTGCGTCTGTATCTGCCGCGCCTGTATGGCACGGCGCTGGAAAGCAGTTTGCCTGCCAGCCTCGGTGAAGCGCCGGTGGCCCTGGCCGGTGAGGCCGTGGTGGTGGTCGAGGATGACCCGGCGGTGCGCATGCTGGTGGTCAATGTGCTCGACGAACTGGGTTACACCGCGCACCAGGCGGCGGATGCGCGGGCGGCACTGCCGCTGCTGGAGTCTGACCTGCGCGTGGATTTGTTGGTCACCGATGTTGGCTTGCCGGGCATGAATGGCCGGCAATTGGCGGAGATTGCCCGCCAACACCGGCCTGGCTTGCGCGTCTTGTTCATGACCGGTTATGCCGAAAAAGCCGCCGAACGCCAGGGATTCCTGGAGGACGGCATGGACATGGTCGCCAAGCCGTTCTCCATCGATCTGCTGGCCACTAAAATCCGTAGCATGATCAGCGTCGACGAATGAGTTCAGGCATAATCGCGCGCCGTCGCACACCTGGTAGAGATCAATGAAAGCCCAAGCCCGTCACATCCTGGTGAAAACCAGCGAAGAAGCCGAACAACTCAAGCAGCGCATTGCCAAGGGCGAAGCCTTTGATGTGTTGGCCAAGAAGTACTCCACCTGCCCGTCCGGCAAGCGTGGCGGCGACTTGGGTGAAGTGCGGCCGGGGCAGATGGTGGGGGCGATTGATGCGGTGATCTTCAAGAAGCCGGTGAAGGTGGTTCACGGGCCGATCAAGAGCAAGTTCGGGTATCACTTGGTGCAGGTCTTCTACCGCGACTGAGCGGCTGGCTTTAGATTGCCATCGCAGGCAAGCCAGCTCCCACATTTGAATGGGTTCACACATTGAAATGTGGGAGCCGGGCTTGCCCGCGATCCGCCGCAGGCGGCCATTCACTTTGGTATCAATGCCCCTGGAACCTGGATGACCCGACTAGCCAGCCGATGGCCAGCCAAAGCGGCTTCCTCTGGCGAACCGCCCTTGAGCCGCCCCGCCAAATACGCCGCACTGAACGAATCCCCCGCCGCTGTCGTGTCCACCACCTTTTCCACCTTCAGCGCCGGCACACCAAAACGCTCGCCCTTGCAACGGATCAGACATTCCTCCGCCCCACGCTTGAGCACCACTTCTTCAATCCCAGGATACGCCGCGAACACCTGCTCGCTGTCGGCATAACCAAACAACGCACGCTCGTCGTCCTCGGTCAGCAAGGCGATATCCACCTCGGCCAACACACGGTGATACGCCGCGCGCGCCGCTTCAACACTGGCCCACAGACGCGGCCGATAGTTGTTGTCGAACACCACCTTGCCCCCTCGCCGACGGGTCTCGACCAGGGTTTGCAGCAAACGCTCACGGCCGATATCACCCAACACGGCCAGAGTGATGCCGCTGAAATACACCACCTCGTAGTCCGGCAAAGCGGCCAGGATCGGCTCGGCGGCGGGCGTGGTGAAACAGTCACGCACGGCCGCTTCGTTGCGCCAGTAGAGGAATTTGCGTTCGCCATTGGCATCGGTCTGGATGCAGTACAGACCCGGCAGGCGTCCGGGCAGGCGCTGGACCCTTTCCAGGCCCAGGCCTTCCTGCGCCCATTGCTGGCACATGGCATCGCTGAAGCTGTCATCGCCCAGGGCGGTCACGTAGTCGACGCTGCCCGTTTCGCCCAGTTCGCGGCGCAGGTATACCGCCGCATTTAAAGTGTCGCCGCCGAAGCTCTGGTGCAGGCTGCCGTCGGCGCGGTGTTGCAGTTCGATCATGCATTCGCCGATCAGGGCGATGCGGGGTTGGGTGGGCATGGCGATTGTCTCGGTTGGGGCTGATGGCCCCTTCGCGAGCAAGCCCGCTCCCACATTTGGAATGCATTTCAAGTGTGGGAGCGGGCTTGCTCGCGAAGGGAGCGACGCGGTCTAGAAGCAGGTCTGCAGGCTCTCGATCACCTGCAACTGCTCATCCACCAGGCAGCCGACCTGCCACTTGTCGAACGTCAAACAAGGGTGGGAAGTACCGAACGAAATGATATCGCCAATACGCAACTCAACCCCCGGCGCCACGGTCATGAACGCATGCTGGTCCATCACCGCGGTGACCTTGCACGTGCCCACGTCATCACCTTCTGCCGGCAAGATACCAGCCTTGTAGCGTTTGAGCGGCACCGGCAAACCGGCGTCGTAGGCCACGTCGCGCTTGCCTAGGGCAATCACCGCAAAGCCAGGCTCGGGCAACGATTGCACATGGGCCCAGACTTCCAACGCCGGGCGCAGGCCTTCGCTGAGGTCGCTGCGACGGTCGAGCACGCAGCATTGCGCCTCTTTGTAGATGCCGTGGTCATGAGCTACGTAGCTGCCAGGGCGTAATACGCTGAGGAAGCGGCCAGCAGCGTTCTGCTCTTCGAACGACTCGGCAATCAGGTCGTACCAGGCCGACCCCGACGCCGTGACGATGGGCTTGGGCAGGTCGAAAGAACCATTGTTCTGCAGGTCGACCGCCAGGCGCACCAGGCTGGCGGCGAAATCGCGAATGCCGCTGATCGCATGCTCGCCATGGATCACGCCCTCATAGCCTTCGATCCCGGTGAGGGCCAGGGCCGGTTGGGCCTTGATCGCCTTGGCCAGGTCACGCACTTCCTGCTCGCTGCGGCAGCCGCAACGACCGCCGACCACACCGTATTCGATCATCACGTTCAGGCGCAGGCCACGGGCGGCGAAGAACAGGCCCAGGTCAGCGACGTTGTCCGGGTGATCGACCATGCAGTGGAAGTCGAAGTCCTTGTCGGCCAACAGGTCAGCGATCAACGCCATGTTCGGCGCGCCTACCAGTTGGTTGGCCATCAGCACGCGACGCACGCCACCGGCATAGGCGGCACGGGTCTGCACGGCATTGGCCAGGGTAATGCCCCAGGCGCCCGCCTCGATCTGGCGCTGAAACAGCGCCGGCATCATGCTGGTCTTGCCATGGGGCGCCAGCTGCGCGCCGCTGTTGCTGACGAAGTCCTGCATCCAGCGGATGTTGTGTGCCAGGGCGTCACGGTGCAGCACCAGGGCAGGCAGGCTGACGTCACGGACCAGGTGGGCCCCAACGGCGGCGGCGCCCTTTTCAACGGCATTGATGGCAGACATGGAAAACTCCTATTCGTTGATACGCCGGGCCAGGTTGTTGGCGCTGTCGATCAACACCCGGCGATAGTCGTTGTAGTTTTTTGTGGCATCGGCGCGTGGGGCGACGATGCACAGCGTCGCGATGCTGATACCTTGCGCGTCCCGCACCGGGGCGGCAAAGCAATGGGTAAAGGTGTCGGCTACGCTGTCGAAGGAGAAGAAACCATCGAGGGTGGCCTGACGGATTTGCGCCAGGAAGGTCTCCAGCGGCAGGCGCTGGCCGTCCGGCAGGATGAAGTCATCGTGATCGATCAGGTCGATGATTTGCTGATCGCTCAAGTGCCCCAGCAACAAGCGGCCGGAGGCGGTCCACGGGATGGGAGCGTTTTCGCCGATGTCCGAAGAAATACGGAAATGCCGCTCGCCCTCACGCATCAGCGCCACCGTGTATTTGCGCCCGTTGAGCAGGCACATCTGCGCGGTTTCGTGGGTCTGGCTGACGATTTCCTGCAGCGCGTGATCGGCCTCGCGGGTCAGGTCGAAATGCCGCAGGTGCGCCTGGCCAAGGAAGTAAAGCTGGCGGCCGAGGTAGACGTGACCGTCCTTGCCTACCGTTTCCAGGATGCGCCGCTCAAGCAGCGACGCCACCAGTTCATAGACGGTGGACTTGGGGCTGCCGATGCCGCTGGCAATATCATTCGGGCGCAGGGGCTGGCCGATTTCCTTGAGAAAATCGAGGATATCGAATGCACGGTCCAGGCCTTTGGCGCGGCGTTTGATGGTGTCTTCGGTCATGGCAGTTTCGGTCTCATAAATGCTCAAAGCGGGCGATCAACCTGTGGTGAGCGAGCTTGCTCGCGCTGGGCTGCGAAGCGGCCCCAAAAAAAGCGGGAGCGCTGCGCACTCCAGCGGGGGACAAGCCCCCTCACCACAGGAAACCCATGCCTCACAAACAGGGCGATCATCTTTACTTCTTCTTGTACGCCACGCAATCGATCTCGACCTTGCAATCGACCATCATATTGGCCTGCACACAGGCCCGCGCCGGCGCGTGTTCCGGGGTGAAGTACTCACCGAACACCTTGTTGAAACTCCAGAAGTCCCGCGGGTCTTCCAGCCACACGCCGACGCGCACGACATCCTTCAATTCGTAACCGGCTTCTTCGAGGATCGCCACCACGTTGCGCATGGTCTGGCGGGTCTGTTCGATGATGCCGCCGGTGATGATTTCACCGTCCACCGCAGGCACTTGGCCTGAGACGTACAACCAACCATCGGCTTCCACCGCACGGGCGAAAGGACGGGGTTGACCACCGCCGGCTGTGCTACCGGCACCGTAACGAGTAATGCTCATAAAAAAGGCTCCTGATTAAAAACGAATGTTCTTGAGAAATTCCGCCAGGCGCGGCGATTGCGGGCGTTCGAAGATGTCCTTCGAGGTGCCCTGCTCTTCAATGCGGCCCTGGTTCATGAAAACGATCTTGTCCGAGACTTCGTAGGCAAAGCGCATTTCGTGGGTGACCAGCAACATGGTCATGCCCTCTTCTGCCAGGCCCTTGATCACGCTGAGCACTTCGCCCACCAGCTCCGGGTCGAGGGCCGAGGTGACTTCGTCGAACAGCATCAGGCTGGGGTTCATGGCAATGGCGCGGGCAATCGCCACACGCTGTTGCTGGCCACCGGACAGTTGGCCGGGGAAGTGGTTGCGACGTTCCAGAAGGCCGACGCGGTCCAGCCATTTTTCCGCCAGTGCGACGGCTTCGTCCTTGCCCATCTTCTTGACCTTGAGCAGGCCGAGGGTGACGTTCTGCAAGGCCGTCAGGTGCGGGAACAGGTTGAATTGCTGGAACGCCATGCCGGTCATCGCACGGTGCTGGGCAATCACCCGTTCGGGATGGCGCACGCGTTTGCCGGCGATTTCGCTGTAGCCGATAGACTCGCCATCCAGGGTAATCTGCCCGCCCTGGAACTCTTCCAGCAGGTTCACGCAACGCAACAGCGTGGTCTTGCCCGAGCCGCTGGAGCCGATCAAGGTCACCACGTTGCCGCGCTGCATGGACAGGTCGACGCCCTTGAGCACTTCCACTTGGCCGTATTGCTTACGCAGGCCGCGAATGTTCAGCAGCGGTTGGTTGGTTTGAGGTTGGTTCATGGCAAGGCCACCCGCTTTTCAATGTAGCGCCCGAATAACTCGATGGCGTAGTTGATGACAAAGAACAGAAACCCGGCGAACAGGTAGAACTCCAGGGTCATGAAGGTGCGCGCGATCACTTGCTGGGTGCTGAGCAGCAACTCGGCCACGCCGATCACCGACAGCAGCGTCGAGGCCTTGACGATCTCCGTGGAGGAGTTGACCCAGGTCGGCAAAATCTGACGCAGCGCCTGGGGCAGCAGCACGTAGCCCAGGGACTGGTAGAACGTCAGGCCGATCGCCTTGCCCGCTTCCAGTTGCCCACGGGGAATGGCTTGCAGCGCGCCGCGCACGATCTCGGAGACGTGAGAACCGCAGAACAGCGTCAACCCGACCGCACCGGCCTGGAACGCGGTGATCTGCCACCCGAGCGCCGGCAGCATGTAGAAACACGCGAGCACCAGCACAAACACCGGTGTGCCACGGATCAGGTCGACATACAGACGAAACGGCGCACGCATCCAGAACTTGCCGTAGGTCAGGATCAACCCCGCGACAATGCCGATCAGGGTGCCAAAGATAATTGCCAACGCAGACACATAAACGCTGGCTTGAAAGCCCGCCCAGAGGGTATCCCGGGCGATCCACAACTCATGCAGCCAGCTTGGGGACTCGTACATGAAAGCCCTCCTTAACGACGGATCGCCAGACGCTGTTCCAGGTAACGGAGCAGCATGGCAATGAGGTAACAGGCAGCCACGTAGAGCGCGGTCGTGACCAGCCAGGTTTCAATCACCCGGTAGCTTTCGACGTTGATCTTGCGGGCGTAGTAGGTCAGCTCCGGCACCGCGATGGCGGCAGCGAGCGAGGTGTCCTTGAACAGCGAAATGAAGTTGTTCGACAGCGCAGGCAGCACGTTGCGCAGCATCACCGGCACGGTGATGTAGGCACGGATACGCCACTCGCCCAGGCCGATGGCCAGCCCGGCTTCGCGCAAGCCCTTGGGAATGTTCAACAGCCCGGCGCGGAACACTTCGGTCAGGTAAGCACCGGCGTACAGCGACAAGGTGATGATGAACGACGGGATCTTGTCCAGACGGATCCCCAGGCTGGGCAATGCAAAGTAGATCAACAGGATCAGCACAAGGATCGGCGTATTGCGCACCACCGTCACGTACACCGAGGCGAAGACCCGCAACGCACGGTGCTTGGACAGCATGGCAAAGGCCATCATCAGGCCGATCACACAGCCGATGGCGATCGACAGCAGCGCCAGCTCAAGGCCCAGGCCGAGCCCCGCCAGCAAGCTGGGGAAATCGCGCCACACGGCGGCAAAGTTCAACTGATAGTTCATGGTCAGCAGTACCTGATTGGGGCGCCGTCAGCGACGCCCCAGGTTTTCGATTTACTTGAACTCAACCGGGAAGCCGATCGCGGGTTCCGGCAGGTCGACACCGAACCATTGCTTGAACGAGGCCTTGTAGGTCGGGAACTCCACACCGGTCATGGCTTCATGCAGCGCGGTGTTGACGAAGTTCAGCCAGTCCTGGTCGCCACGCTTGACGGCGCACGCGTAGGTCTGCGGGCTCCAGGCGTAGACTGGGCTGCGGTAGCGGCCTGGGTTCTGCACCATCAGGTATTTGACCGAGGACTGGTCGGTGGCGGCGGCATCGGCGCGACCGGAGTTCACGGCCTGGTACATCAGGTCGACGCTGTCGTACTGGTCGACCTTGGCCTTGGGCAGCGCCTGGTGCACCAGTTCTTCGGCGTATACGTTTTGCAGCACAGCTACGGTGACGCTGTCGCCGGCGGCCTGCAGGTCTTCAATCTCTTTGTACTTGCTGTTGTTCGGCAGCAGCAGGCCCACGCCTTCGCGGTAGTACGGCAGGGTGAAGGCGACCTGCTGGGCACGGCTGGCGGTGACGGTAATGAACTGGCAACTCATGTCGACCTTGTCGGTCAGCAGGTTGGGAATCCGGGCGTCAGACGACTGCACCACGAACTCGACTTTGCTCGGGTCATTGAACAAACCCTTGGCCACGATGCGGCCGATGTCGATATCAAACCCCTGCAACTTGCCATCCGCTCCCTGGAAGTGCCACGGCGCATTGGTACTGCCTGTACCCACGATCAGGTGCCCACGCTTGAGCACATCATCGAGCTTGCTGTCCGCCGCCTGCACGATGCTGGCGAGGGAAGCCGATGCGGCGAAGAGAAAAACACACGCTTTAAACACGGAAGGTCGGTGATGCATGACAAGCACTCCAGGAGTTGTGTATTCCGCTATACCGGAACTTAGTATGTAACAACGGAATAGACAGCAGAAAGTGTGCCACACGCGGTAACAGAAAAAAACGACATGGATAAATCTGTGTTAAATCAGATAGATAAAAGATGATGTGGATTAAGGCGTTGAGCCAGCACCTGAAATCACTTTGCTACCCAAGGCCCCACACAGCGGTGACAGGCCCCACTTGCGTGCGCCACAAAGGCGTTACCGCGCACCGTTGCAGTGCGTTTGGCGCGTGGAAAAATCCCCACGCTGGGCTAGCCTTGGCACATTCATTCCGACAAGGACTCCACCCTGATGAAGTTGCGCCTCACCCTGGTTTTGCTCTCCTTTCTGGTGGCTGGCAGCGCATTGGCCAGTAACGACCGCCGCGAGTGCAAGGAAGAACTGCGCAAGCTCAACGCAGCCCTGAGCACCAATTACACCAGCCAGAATCATCACGGTTACCGCCAGGCGAAGGCCTCAAGGGACAACCTTGAATACAAGAAATGCGCAAGCCAGGCGCGCAAGGCGCGGGAACGCTTGGAGCGCGATAACGACCTGTGAAGGTTGACAGTAGACGGTGATGCTTCCTCGACTTAGCGTTGGCAGACACCAGTGCTATCCAAAGAGGGATCATCATGGAGACTGCTACCCGGAAAATTGCCGATGCGAAGGACTTTCAACGAATCCTCAATACACCACGCCCCGTGTTCATCCTGTTTGTTTCAGAACACTGCCCCGCCTGTGGGGAGTCCACCCCCTTGTTCGAACTGGCCGCCTGGAAGCACCCATGGATAGTGAGCCTGGTAGTGGATTGCGCGGGCACACCCCGGCACCCCGACGTCACGGGCACTCCAACGCTACTAATCTATTGGAACGGCGTATTGGAGGAAAAACTCAAGGGTTTCGGCCCACGGGAAAACCAGGCGCAAGTGGTTGAGGCTACGTTCAAGCGCTACCACCGCGTCCACCGCCCCACCCTATCCGCGCTTGCACACCCTTGACCACGGTCTACGCTGCTGAGTGCCGTCTCAGCCGAACCAGGGTCAGCAATGTTCAAGACCATTGAAGCCGAAGTCCTGAAGAAACACCCCTCACCCGCCCTGCAACGTGAGTTCGCCCAGCATGATTTCGAGCGACTCAAGCCTTTCTGCCTGCTGATCTACATCGCGAGCATCTGCATCTGGCTGGTGTTCGACCTGATCGTCAGCTTTCCGGGCGGACAGGGTTTTACCGGGCTTTCGATGCTCTTTCTCGCGCTGCTGACCATCAACACCATTACCTTGGGATTTACCCGCGACGCCCAGCACTTCCAGTGGATCAACCTGATATTCGTCGCGGTCATCGCCCTCGGCACCCGCCTGCTGATCGAAGGCTTACCGATGGACCTGCACCCCAGCTGGTTGATCCTGGCCGCTTCGAGCATCCTCTATAGCGCATCGGTGCTACCGCTCAAGCATTGGTCGTTCGTCACGACAATGCTGATCACCTGGGCATTGCTCAACCCGTTTCACCTGGCCCAACTCTCGTTGCTGGAAGTGCGTGGCGCCCTGGTGACCTTCTATTCGGTGTTCCTGACCTTCCTGACGCTCTACAGCTTCCTGAAACTGCGCCAGGCCAAGCTGCATAACTTCATCATGTCCAGATTGCTGCTGGATCAGGCGTACCTCGATACCCTCACCGAAATCCCCAACCGCCGCTCCTTCATGACCAGCGCCGGGAAAAAGCTCAGCCAACAGCCCAAGGCGCACGATCACTACCTGGCGATGATCGACATCGACAACTTCAAGAGGGTGAATGATGTGTATGGCCACGACATCGGCGATGAAGTCCTCAAGCGCGTGGCCCAGGACATCAAGACGGTCATGGTCGACTTCGATTACGCCCGGCTGGGCGGCGAAGAGTTTGGAATCTACTTGGCAGGCGTGCGCCGCGAGGATGCAGCGCACTTGGCGAACCTGCTCTGTGCCCGAGTGCGTGAGGAAGCGACCCAGCACCCGGTGACCATCAGCATCGGCCTGGCCCGGGTGGAGGATGGTGAAACCCTGAACCAGGCACTGATCAAGGCGGACCAGGCGCTGTATGTGTCAAAGCACGCGGGCAAGGACCGCTTTACGTTTCACGTACCATAGACACCTGGGTCACGCGCCGCTCCTCGACGGCCGCCACACTCAGGCGCCATCCTTCATGCACCAGGCTGTCGCCCACCACGGGCAGGCGATCCAGCAGGCTCATCATCAGGCCGGCCAAGGTCTGGTAATCGTCGGTCGCGACCGCGTTGAAGCCCGTGCGCTGGCGCACCTGATTGAGGTTCAGCGCACCATTGGCGCGGAAACCTGCGCCCTCTTCGATGATATCCGGCCCCTCGATCTCGCTGGCGTCCGGCAACTCACCGGCGATGGACTCGAGAATGTCGGTCATGCTCAACACACCCATGAAGTCACCGAATTCGTTGATCACGAACGCGATGTGGGTAGATTCCTGACGCATCTGCTCCAGGGCGTTGAGCACCGAAAAGCTGTCCAGCAGGTTGATCGCCCGGCGCGCCAAGTACTCCAGGTTCGGCTCATTACCGGCCAGGTATTCCTTGAGCAGCTCTTTCTTGTGCACGAAGCCCAGCGGCTCATCGACCGCGCCATTGCGGATCAACGGCAGTCGCGAGTAGGACGAATGCATCAGTTTCAGGCGAATACTGTCGGGATCGTCCGCCAGGTCGATGCAGTCGACCTTGGCCCGTGGTGTCATCAGTGTGCGAATCGGCCGCTCGGCCAGTTGCAGCACGCCACTGATCATCACGCGCTCGCGTCGATCAAACAGCGGGCCTTGCGCCGCATCCGGCTCGCCCAACAGGTCGGCAACCTCATCGCTCACCTCCTCCACCGCCAAGCTACGTCCGCCGAGCAAGCGCATCACCGCATGGGCCGTGCGCTCACGCACCGGCAACACACCTTGCGCCGACTTCTTGCGGCGGGCCCGTGCGATCTGGTTGAACACTTCGATCAGGATCGAGAAGCCAATCGCCGCGTACAGGTAGCCTTTCGGGATATGGAAGCCCAGGCCTTCGGCGGTCAGGGCGAAACCGATCATCATCAAGAAGCCCAGGCACAACATGATCACCGTCGGGTGCGCATTGACGAAGCGGGTCAATGGCTTGCTCGCCACGATCATCACGCCGATGGACACGATCACCGCGATCATCATCACCGCCAGTTCGTCCACCATGCCCACAGCGGTAATCACCGCGTCCAGGGAGAACACCGCATCGAGCACCACGATCTGCGCCACGATCGGCCAGAACATTGCGTAGGCGGCATTGCCTGTGCGCTGGGCCACGTGGCCTTCTAGCCGTTCGTGCAATTCCATGGTGGCCTTGAACAACAGGAACACGCCACCGAACAGCATGATCAGGTCACGGCCCGAGAAGCTCTTGTCGAACACCTCGAACAGCGGCTGGGTCAGGGTCACCAGCCAGGAAATACTCGCCAACAGGCCCAAACGCATCAGCAATGCCAGGGACAGGCCGATCAACCGCGCACGGTCACGCTGCTCCGGCGGCAGCTTGTCCGCCAGGATCGCGATAAACACCAGGTTGTCGATGCCCAGTACCAGTTCCAGCACAATCAAGGTCAACAGGCCGAGCCAGGCCGTTGGATCCGCTAACCATTCCATTTATTAAGTCTCTTCAGTCATCGATTTTCAGAATGCCGGACACGGCAAGGCGCGGTCAGTGGACCGGTACAAGGTTAGCAGTCGGAATACGGGGTGCTTCAGAGGGAACAGCGGCAGCGGTTGTCTTGGGGAAAGACGACTGGGAGGCTCCGAGAGGGTGTTCATGCAAATCCTGCGATGACAAAAGGACTTGAATCGTACAGCCGAAACAGAAAATCCCCACAACGCAAAACTATTACAAGATCTGTAACTGTTGCCAGACCTGCGCGATCATATGATCACCTATTGAAATTTATATCATGCAAACAACAACAAAATGCATGCCAGAAATCGCCACTCCATTCATGAAAACCCATAAAACACGCTATTTAAGCATTTTTAGCGAAAGCGATTGACTGATCAGATTTTCATTTGATAAACATATGATCAGCACAAGGCAATGAATGACCGACTGACTACAACAATAAATGGGGTGCTCATCATGAAACTTGGTACGACCTTCGCCGCCGCTGCGGCCCTCTCCCTCCTCGCCAGCAGCATCGCCCTGGCCGCCGACGGCAAGACCTACAAGGTCGGCGCGGCGGTCTACGGCCTCAAGGGCCAATTCATGCAGAACTGGGTGCGCGAGCTCAAGGAGCACCCTGCCGTCAAAGATGGCACCGTGCAGCTCACGGTGTTCGATGGCAACTACGACGCGCTGACGCAGAACAACCAGATCGAAAACATGGTGACCCAGCACTACGACGCCATCCTGTTCGTGCCCATCGACACCAAGGCCGGCGTGGGCACCGTCAAGCAAGCCATGAGTAACGACGTGGTGGTCATCGCCTCCAATACGAAAGTAGCCGATGCCTCCGTGCCTTATGTCGGCAATGACGACGTGGAAGGTGGCCGCCTGCAGGCCCAGGCCATGGTCGACAAGCTCAACGGCAAGGGCAATGTGGTGATCATCCAGGGGCCGATTGGCCAGTCGGCGCAGATCGACCGGGAAAAAGGCGAGCTGGAAGTGCTGGGCAAACACCCGGACATCAAGATCATCGAGAAAAAGACCGCCAACTGGGACCGCGCCCAGGCCCTGACACTCACCGAGGACTGGCTGAACGCCCACCCCAAGGGCATCAACGGCGTGATCGCACAGAACGACGACATGGCCCTCGGCGCAGTGCAAGCGCTCAAGTCCCACGGACTGACGTCCAAGGATGTGCCCGTCACGTCCATCGACGGCATGCCGGACGCGATCCAGGCGGCGAAAAAAGATGAAGTCACCACCTTCCTGCAAGACGCCCAGGCCCAGTCCCAAGGCGCCCTGGATGTGGCCCTGCGCGCATTGGCCGGCAGCGACTACAAGCCGCAATCGGTGATCTGGGAGCGCTACGCCAAAGACGTGAAATGGGGTGACGGCACCGCGAAAAACTACATCCTGCCCTGGGTGCCGGTCACCAACGCCAACGCCGACGAGCTGTACAAACAAGTCAGCGGCGCCAAGTAAGTCGTGTCGAATTATCGCTCCCCGCGCGGGAGCGATAGGTTCATCTTTGTTGTGAGGCCAGCCATGTCCACCGTCACCGAACGCCCGCAAGAACAACTGTCCCCGATCATTCCGAAAACCATGCAGGCCGTGGTCTGCCATGGCCCGGAAGACTACCGGCTGGAAACCGTCGACGTGCCCACGCCCGGCCCTGA
Source organism: Pseudomonas sp. P7759 (assembly GCF_013386445.1). NCBI lineage: Bacteria > Pseudomonadati > Pseudomonadota > Gammaproteobacteria > Pseudomonadales > Pseudomonadaceae > Pseudomonas > Pseudomonas sp. P7759. The sequence goes on along the minus strand of NZ_JACART010000028.1, from coordinate 10,866 downwards.
GGAAATCCTCACCAAGGTCGAGCTGTGCGGCATCTGCATGGGCGACATCAAGACCTATCGCGGCGCGCCCTCGTTCTGGGGTGATGCCGAGCAACCGCGCTACGTAAAGCCACCGATGATCCCCGGCCATGAGTTCGTCTGCCGCGTGGTCGCCCTCGGCCCTGGCGCGGAAAAACGCGGCGTGAAGATTGGCGACCGGGTCATTTCCGAGCAGATCGTGCCGTGCTGGGGCTGCCGCTTCTGCAACCACGGCCAGTACTGGATGTGCCAGAAACACGACCTGTATGGCTTCCAGAATAATGTGCAGGGCGCCATGGCCCAGTACATGATCTTCACCAAGGAAGGCATCATCCATAAAGTGCCGGATTCCATCGCCCCCGACGAAGCCATCCTGATCGAACCGCTGGCCTGCTCGCTGCACGCCGCCGAACGCGCCAACGTGGATTTCGATGACGTGGTGGTGGTCGCCGGCGCCGGCACACTGGGCCTGGGCATCATCGGCGCGGTGCGCATGCGCAACCCGAAAAAGCTCATCGTGCTGGACATGAAGCCCGAACGCACCGCCCTCGCCCTGCGCATGGGCGCCGACGAGGTGTGGAACCCCGCCGAAGTCGACGTGCTGGCCAAGATCCGTGAAATCACCGACGGCTACGGTTGCGACATCTACATCGAAGCCACCGGTCATCACAAGGCGGTCAACCAGGGCCTGGCGATGCTGCGCAAGCTGGGGCGTTTCGTCGAGTTCAGCGTGTTCAATGACGAGGCCACGGTGGATTGGTCGATCATTGGCGACCGCAAGGAGCTGGATGTACTCGGCTCGCACCTGGGGCCCTACATGTACCCGCGCGCCATCGACTTTATCGGCAACCGCAAGATCGACATGCGCGACGTGGTCACCCACAAGTTCGCCCTGGCGGACTTCAAGGAAGCCTTTGCCGTGATGGAGCGCGGCGACAAATCCCTCAAGGTTGTGCTTGAGCCCTGACCGGCTCCAGGAGGCACATGACGGCCGGCGCTTTTCGAAGCGCCGGCGAATCAGGCCAGGCGCCGCTGCACGAGTAATAGGTGGGCACTCAGTCAGACCTCCTGCGCCATATGCCTGGCAATCCTGCCCCGCAACCAGCGTTCAGCCGGATCGTTATCGTGCACGCCACTCCACACCATCGATAACTCCGCCGCATCGATTGCAAACGGCGGATCCTCCGCCCGCAAGGAAGTGCCTTCGGTCAACGCACAGGCGGCATAATCCGGCACCGTCGCAATAATCTGTGTACCGGCGAGCAACGCCCGCAGCCCGCTGAATTGCGGCACCGCCAACACCACCCGCCGCGCCCGGCCAATCCGCGCCAAGTCCAGATCGATGTTGCCGCTCAAGTCCCCCGAGAACGACACCATCGCGTGGGGCCGTTCGCAGTAGTCATCCAGGGTCAGCGGCTCGGCACCGTCATCGCCGCGCAAGACCTTGCACGGAATGTCGCGCAGTTTCTTGCGCTTGGCATTCGCCGGCAGTTCGGTGGTGTAGCTCACTCCGACCGTGATTTCGCCACTGGCAAGCAGTGATGACATCAGCAGGTAATTGGCCCGACGCACCACCACAATGATGCCCGGCGCCTCCTCGCGCAATTGACCGAGCAACGGCGGAAACAGGCCAAACTCGGCGTCGTCCGACAGACCGATGCGAAACACCGCACAACTGCTGGAAGGATCGAAATCCTTGGCACGGCTGACCGCGCCGGAGATGGTGTCCATGGCCGGTTGCAACTCCTTGAGTATCGCCACGGCGCGTGGCGTGGGCTCCATGCCCCGCCCGTTGCGCAACAGCAACGGGTCGTCGAACAAATCACGCAGGCGGCCCAGTGCCGCACTCACCGCCGGCTGGCCCATGAAAAGTTTTTCGGCGACCCGGGTCAGGTTCTTCTCGAACATCAGCGCTTCGAAAATCACCAACAGGTTCATGTCGACGCGGCGCAGGTCGTTGCGGTTCATGGAGGAAGTATCCAAACGGTTGGCAAGTGCACAGGTAAGCATGCAAAACGCTGCTTTGATTGCATGCCTGTGCTGTCTTTTTCAGGCCGGCACCTGGCGAAATTAACAACGATTAACTCGTCAGCCGGACGGTCCGGCAACAAGATTGGCCCCGTCTACACTGCATCCATCCACCGGGAACGCTCCCATCGACTGCGGATATTTGTCATGGCCCGACTCGAGCAATATGCCCCTCGCCTGTCCGCCACCGGAGGCCTGTGCCCTCGGCGCGAGCGCATCGCCAAACAACTGATCCTGGCCAACCTCGGCGAAAGCCTGGCCATTGCCGACCTGGCCCAGGCCTGCGCGTTGTCACGCAGCCATTTTTCCCGGGCGTTCAAGTGCACCACCGGGTTGTCGCCACAGGAGTGGATCCGTCAACAACGTATCCAGCGCGCCAAGGAACTGATCACCAGCTCGTCCCTGAGCCTCACGCAAATCAGCCTGGAATGCGGCTTTTGCGACCAGGCGCACTTCTGCCATATGTTCACCCGCAGCGAAGGCGTCAACCCGATGACCTGGCGAAATCACCACTCGCGCCACAAGCCTCAAGTGATCGCCGCCTAGTGGTCGGTGCGTACCTGGAATATGCTGGCCGCTCCCCATTTCCCGAGCATGGCCCCCCATGAGCGACTCCGGCGACCAGGCCGTGCATTTCGGCCCCTATCGCATCCACCCGCGCCAACGCCTGGTGCTGGAGGCCGGTCGCCCGTTGCGCCTGGGAAGCCGTGCGGTGGAGATCCTGCTGATCCTGCTGGAACAGGCCGGCAACGTGGTGAGCAAACAGGAATTGATCGCCCGCGTCTGGCCCAAAAGCGTAGTGGAAGACGGCAACCTGCGGGTGCATATGGCGGCGTTGCGCAAGGCCCTGGGCGATGGCCAGGCCGGGCAGCGCTATATCGTGACCGTGGCCCAGCGTGGCTACAGTTTTGTTGCGCCACTGAGCATCGAACCGATGACGCCGCCCTCTGAAGGTAGCCCACAACGCCCGTGTCACAACCTGCCATTGCGGCGTACCCGGATGATCGGCCGCCAGGCCCTGATCGACAGCCTGGTGCAGCAACTGCCGGAACAACGCTTTATCACCCTGACCGGCGCCGGCGGCATCGGCAAGACCACGGTCGCGCTGCGGGTGGCGGAATTGTTGATCGGCCATTACCGCGACGGCATTCGCCTGCTCGACCTGGCGCCACTGAGCGCACCGTCGATGATCCTGCCCAACCTGGCTGCCCTGCTCGACGTCACTCATGCCGAGCACGAACCCTTGGCGACCTTTGCCCGCAGCCTGCAGGAACGCCAACTGCTGCTGGTGATCGACAACTGCGAGCACCTGCTCGACGACATCGCCCTGATCAGCGAAACCCTGCTGCGCCATGCGCCCAGGCTGCACATCCTGGCCACCAGCCGCGAGGCGTTGCGCGCCGAAGGCGAATCGGTGCAGCGCCTGGAACCCCTGGCCTGCCCGCCCGTCACCGGCAATCGCGCCCAGGCGTTGGGCTACCCCGCCCTGCAATTGTTGATCGAGCGGGCCATGTCCCATCAGGACAGCTTTGAACTGAGCGAAGCCGAGTTGCCGCTGGCGATTGATATCTGCCAACGCCTGGACGGCATTCCCCTGGCGATCGAGCTGGTAGCCGCGCAAATCGAACGCTTTGGCCTACAGGGCCTGCTGGTGCAAATGGAAGACAATTTTCGCCTGCTGACCCGTGGCCGGCGCAACGCCCTGCCCCGTCATCAGACCCTGCGCGCCACGCTGGACTGGAGCTTTGAGCTGCTGACCGCCTGCGAACAGATCTGCCTGCGGCGCCTGGCGGTGTTTCGCGGCGGTTTCAGCCTGGCCAGCGCGGCAGCGGTGATTGCCGGAGAACAGATTGCACCGACCGAAGTGTTGGGCTCCATCACTCAATTGGTCGCCAAATCCCTGCTCAATGTGGAAGCCGGCGATGACGAGATGGTCTATCGCCTGCTGGACATCACCCGCACCTACGCCCTGGAAAAACTCAGCGTGGCCCATGAGCTGGACGCCACCCGCGAGCGCCATGCCGAGCGCTGCCTGGCGCTGATGCACCAGGCCCAGGACGATTGGGAAGTCACCGCGACCCAACCCTGGATCGACCGCTACGCGCCGCTGCGCGAAGACATCCGCGCTGCCCTCGACTGGAGCCTGGGCAACCAGGGTGTGCATGTGTTGGGCATGCGTCTCACGGTCAGTGCGATGCCGTTGTGGCAGGAGCTGTCGCTGCTGCGTGACCAGGGTCTGTACGTGGGCAAGGCCTTGGCACGGCTGGGCGAGTCAAGGACACCGAGCCAGCGCTTGAACATGGCATTGCAGCTGGCGCTGGGCAGCTTTTCCTATCACACCCAGGGCGGCACGCCGCAGACCATCGAAGCCTTCAGTTGCGCCCGGCGCCTGGCGGAAGCGGGCAAGGACCTGGCTGGCCAATTGCGCGCGGTGTCGGGGCATATGGCCGTGAACCTGTGCTGCGGCAACTACCGCGAAGCCCTGGCGCAAAGCCTGCACTTCGACCGCCTGGGTCCCGAGGCCGAGCCCCTGCTAGCCCTCAGCGCCCAGCGCCTGCGGGTGTTGGCGCAGCACTTCGCCGGCAACCAGGCGCTGGCGCAGCACCATGCTGAACAGGTGATCCAGCGCATGGCCCACAGCGGCCACCTCAACCGTTTTACCCACGGTTTTGGCGTGCAATACGACCAGAGCGTCGCCTCATTGACCATCCTCGCGCGCATCCTGTGGCTGCGGGGTTACCCGGAGCGCGCGTGGCGCACCGCGAGCCAGGCGTTGGCGCTGGCCTTGACGATCAATCATGGTACGTCGATCTGCTACACCCTGGCCCTGGCCGGGGTGGTCATCGCCCACTACAACGGCGACAACGGGGTGGCCCGCGAGCAGTTGGACCAGCTGCTGCAGCAAGCGCAAAAGCATTCGGTGCAGCTGTTCCATACCTGGGCGCGGTGCTACGAAGGCACGTTGCCGATGGCCGATGTGCAGGGGTTGGGCCTGGTCGAGGACATCCTGGTGACGTTCAACGCCATTGAGGTCACTGACGAGCTATTTGAACGCGCCAGAAATGGCCTCGCGGGCTGGTGCACTCCAGAGATTCTGCGGGTGCGCGCCGACAGCCTGACGGATCGCCGTGCGGCCGAAACGCTGCTGCTGGAAGCCTTGGGCCTGGCACACCAGCAAGGGGCGCTTGCCTGGGAGTTGCGCTGTGCCACTTCACTGGCAAGGCTGTGGCAGGCGCAAGGCCGCGTGCAGCCTGCACGCGACCTGCTGGGTTCGGTCTACGCGCGGTTCACCGAAGGCTTTGCCACCCAGGACCTAGTCCGCGTAAGCCGCCTGCTCGATGAGTTGCAAGACAAACGGCCGGCCTGAAAACGGCCCCAGGTAATGCCCATAGCCCTGCTGCAAACGCGCGACCTGCATCGGGTCGCGCAATTGCGCGAGCGCATAGCTGCGCACGCAGTTGAGCAGGCGGTAACGGGCATTGCCGGGGCCGGGGTCGAGACTCAGCAGCGACGTGTTCACCAAGCGGCCTAGCAGGTAGGACAGGTCGGCATGCTCCAGCTCAGTGCCAGCGACTAACTCGCTCAACGTGGGCAACGTCACCGCCATCTTGAACAAACCCAATTGCAGGAACAGCCAGCGCTCCGGCAGGCTCAGGCGCTGGTAGGTCCAGTCCAGGGCTGCACTCAGGGACTGATGACGTTCCACCGCCGTGCGCCGACCTCGGTTCAGCACCTGCACGCCGTTGCACAGTTGCTGCTGCAAACCGCGCACGCCAAGGGCGTCCACTTGAGCGGCCGCCAATTCCAGGGCCAGGGGGATACCATCCAGGCGTCGGCAGATGTCACGTAATGGCGCCAAGTCCTGGGGCCGCAGCACAAAACCTTGCTGAGCGGCACGCACCCGGGCGACGAATACTTGCACCGCAGGATTTGCCATGGCCTGCTCGACACTGCCCAGCGCCGACGGTGCAGGCACCGCCAGCCGGGGCACGCGTTGCACCCATTCGCCAGGGACTTGCAGGGCTTCGCGGCTGCTGACCAGCACACTGACCTGGGGCGCCGCTTCGCGTAGCACGCGCACCAGGTGACGGCAGGCGCCGAGCAGCAGGTCGGCGCCGTCAAGCACCAGCAGTAACTGGCGGGTCGCCAATTGTCGACCCAATTCATTGGCGTTGGCGCAAGGTTCAAGGTGCAGCGCCAACGCCAGGTGGCGCAGCATGCCCATCGGCGCATCCACCGTGGCCAGGTCGACCCACCACACGCCGTCCCGATAACGCGGCAGCACCCGCTCGGCCAACGCCAGGGCCAGGCTGCTCTTGCCCACGCCGGCACACCCGGTGAGCGTCATCAGGCGTTGGCCGGACAGGCGCCGCACCAGTACGCCCAACAGTTCATCGCAACCCACTAACGGGCTGAGCCGTACTGCCAGGTTATGCCGGGGCAGCGTGACCGGCACAACCCCTAGCACAGCGGCTGCAAAACAGTAGCCGCGTTGTGGATCGTTGAGAATGAAGCGTTGCCCATCCAGGGCGCGACGCAGCGCAGCGATGTGCACCCGCAGGTTGTTTTCTTCCACCACGCTGCTCGGCCACACGCGCTCTATCAAGACAGCCTTGCTGAAATACTGCCCAGGCGCTTCGAGCAGCACCGCGAGGATATCCAGCGCGCGCCCACCCAAAGGCACCGGCCAGCCTGCCTTGCTGACCAGACGCTGTTGCCGGTGAAAGACATAAGCGCCGAATCGCGCAGTGCCTTCAGCCTCACTCGCCTGAGGGTTATTCATGTGTGTAAAAGCGCTGAAACACCCGGCCTTGGGCGTTCGCGCATCCTTTTCCGTGGGCTTGCCGCTATCTTGCCAGTTGGCGATGACAGGACAATGCTGGCGCGGGGAGCGATACGGACATTCGGGTGCGCGAGACGGACATTCTGTCGTTAACTGAACTGCTGTCGGTATTGGGTCGGGTTGAGGCCCAGTTTTTCACTGAACAGAAAGCGCATGTGTCGCACGCTGCCGAAGCCTGCGTGGAAAGCCACGGTCTTGAGCGGCAGGTCGGTGGTTTCCAGCAATTGCCGGGCGCGATCGATGCGTGCGCCTTGCAGGAATGCCATGGGCGTCATCTGCACGTCCTTGGCGAATAGCCGCGCAAAATGCCGCGCGCTCATGCCGGCCAACTCGGCCATGGACTCGATGGTAAAGGCTTGGCCGAGATGCTCCAGCACATGCTGCTGCACGCGGGTAATCGCGGTTTCCTGGGGCGCCACCGCCGCCGTCATCGGGCTGAACTGCGCCTGGCCGCCCTGGCGTTTCATCACCACCAGCAACACCTTGGCCACTTCGACGGCGATCTGCTTGCCGTGGTCCTGGGCGACCACTGACAGCGCCAGGTCGATACCGGCGGTGACGCCACCCGAGGTGATCAGGCGCCCGTCCTGCAAATAGATACGGTCGGTTTCGACAATCGCCTTGGGGAACGCCTTGATCAGCCGCTCGGTGTAGTGCCAGTGGGTGGTCACGCGATGACCGTCCAACAGCCCGGCATGCCCGAGTACAAAGGCGCCTGTGCAGATCGAGCCAAAGCGCCGTGCCCGTGGCGCCGCGGCCCTGAGCCAGGGCAATAACGCAGGGTGGCATTCGTTGTAGGCACCCGGACCGCCGGGCACCAGCAGCAGGTCGTAGGCATCCTGGGCCTGGTCCAGCAGCAGGTCGGTCTGTACCGCGACGCCATTGGAGGCGCGCAACGGGCCAGGCTCGGTGCCGAGGGTAAGGATCTGATAGTGATCTGCCGCTGGCAGGTAGCGATTGGCAATGGAAAACACTTCGAGCGGCCCGGCCATGTCGAGCAGGAGGAAGTCCGGAAACAGCGCCATGGCCACGGTTTTCATCACAAGGAGAGTCCATCGATAAGGAATGCAGCGGCCATTATTGCACGTTCACAACTGTCAACTTGAATGAGACAGTTATTCAGTTTTAAGCTTCTTAATGAATATCCTGATAACCATTAACCTTCTTCTCAACGCCGGAGCCCTGCATGCCGCAGCCCGCTCCCACTTGAGGACAAGACCATGCTGACCCTTCGCAAAGCTTCCGAACGCGGCGCCGCCAATCACGGTTGGTTGAAGTCGTTTCACACCTTCTCGTTCGCCAGCTACTGGAACCCGAAAGAACAGGGTTTTTCCGACCTGCTGGTAATCAACGATGACCGTGTTGCGGCCGGCAAAGGCTTCGGCCAGCACCCGCACCGCGACATGGAGATTTTCTCCTATGTGCTGGAAGGCGCACTGGAACACAAAGACACCCTGGGCACCGGCTCGGTGATCCGCCCCGGCGATGTGCAACTGATGAGCGCCGGCAGCGGCGTAGCCCACAGCGAGTTCAACCACAGCCAGACCCGTGGCGTGCACTTCCTGCAGATCTGGATCGTGCCCAATGAAGCCGGTGCCGAGCCACGCTATCAGCAGGAGCACTTCAGCGAAGCGCAGAAACGTGGGCGCTTGCAGCTGATTATCTCGCCGGACGGCAACGACGGATCGCTCAGCGTGCGCCAGGACGCACGGGTGTATGCCGGGCTGTTCGATGGCGACGAAGCCGCCACCCTGGACCTGGTGCCGGATCGCCACGTCTACATCCATGTGGCCCGTGGCAGCGTTGAAATCAACGGCCAGCGCTTGCAGGAAGGCGACGGCGCCCGCGTGCGGGATGAACGGCAGATTCGCCTGAGCCAGGGCGAGGACGCCGAGGTGCTGGTGTTCGACCTGCGCCCGCAGGAACTGCCGCAGATGCCATGACTAGCCCAGCGATGGCTCGCCGAAACGAGCCATCGCTGGCATCGATAGTCACCATCAGCCCAATGAAGTTCTCTTAAAAAATGCAACGCGTAACATCAACCCCATACCCGCAACAACCCAACTAAAACACTCGGAGCACACCAACATGAAACGCCAAATCTTGCTTACCCTCGCTTTCTCGGTACTCGCTGCCAACGCATTTGCTCACCCTGTTGTCGCTGAAGGCGGCTCGGATCGACTGATTGAAAGCCGTGTTGCAGAAGGTGGCTCAGACCGCCTGCAAGGTAACCGCGTCGCCGAAAACGGTTCGGACCGCCTGCTGGAACGTCGTGTTGCCGAAGGTGGCGCTGATCGTCTGCAAGAACGCGGCCTGGCTGAAGGCGGTGCTGATCGCCTGCAAGAACGTGGACTGGCTGAAGGTGGCGCTGATCGCCTGCAAGAACGTGGCCTGGCTGAAGGTGGTGCTGATCGCCTGCAAGAACGTGGCCTGGCTGAAGGCGGTGCTGATCGTCTGCAAGGCAACAACGTTTAATCCCGCTCTGCTGGCGGGAACCCCAAACCGGCCTGATCAGCCGGTTTTTTTGTGTTCGATCAATGCCTGGAAGCGATTGTTATCAAATTGGCCTGTGCATCCTCTCTGGCGATGTACAGAAAGCCCTTGCCCTCTTGCACCTTGGATAACACCTTCATCCCGACCCATCGTTCCAAGTCATTTCGGGCAGTGTTTTCCGAAATATCGTAGTCATGGGTAAGCTCTTTGGGCGTGAAAATCCGCCCCGGATGCTGGAGCACTTTCTTCAAGAAATGCCCCTGCCGGTAATTCAGCCCGCCCTTCAGTTGCAGTGTCTGCACCCAGGCCGTCAGCTCAACGGCCTCCTGCCGTTTGTTCTCGAAATGTTGCATGAACGCTTTGATTGCACGCTCAATCACCCGCAACTGATAGGTCACGAAATAGGTCAAGTCAAAGGCGTCGGTTTCCGTATGCACATAGGAACGCCCATATTGCATGGGTGCTTCCTTGAGCAGTGTGCTGATGGAAATGTATTCAAATGGCCAATAGCCGTGTTTGAGCATGAACCAATAAAACAGACAACGTGCAGTCCGCCCGTTTCCGTCCCGGAAGGGATGCTCATAGCCAATCATGAAATGCAGGATGATGGCCTTGACCACAGGATGGATGAAGGGCCTGCCGTCCTGGCCATCATGCAGATCATTGGCGAACAGGCAGAGGGCCTCAAGCCTGACGGGCAGCAGCGAGGCTGGAGGTGGCTGATGGATGATTTCATCCGTTGGCCCCCCCACAAAAATGTCGTCATCCTCACGGATATGGCCAGGATGGGCATCCTCCTCATCAACCCCGGCCGTCGCGATGCTCTGGAACTCGCAGATCAACGCAACAGACAGATTTTCGTCCTTGTTGTACTTGGCATGTTTCATCAGTTGATAGTTGTTGAGGATCATCCGCTCATCATCATTCTGAGGTGCGCGCTCCTTGGCCAACATGTCCTTGGCGATCTTGCGGGTCGTCGACGCCCCTTCCAATTGCGCGCTGGAAATGGCCTCTTCCATCATCAACGCGTCAACCAGGTACTTGGCGTTGTCTCGGTAGTGGGGAGAAGACGCCGCGGCGCCCCCCAGCCTGGAGGTCACCTGTTCGATAGCGTGAATCACCGCTTCGCAAAACTCGGTGGCGCACAGGAAAAACGGGCTGCCGCACGCACTGCGAAGCTCCAGAGACTTGCTGCCACAGGCCCGGGACAGCTTGATTGCCGCCCACGCTGCCTCCTTTTGTATCCCTGGCGAGGGATACCGACGAAACTCATCCCAATGCAGGTAGCGGCCTTTGTCATCGACCGCCTTGAAAGTGCGGGCGAGCTCAAATACCTGCATGCCGTACTGGTTCAACAGGACATTGAAATCGGTCGGCTTGTGGACTTTCGCCATGATTGAAACTCAATTTCTGAAAATTGAGTTGATCGTTGCGCGAGCGCTTCGCAGTGTCAAGGCTCAAGCCGTAAGGAACTCCGCCAACCC
>NZ_JACART010000027.1:0-125183 GCF_013386445.1 Pseudomonas sp. P7759 | reverse complement strand
CCAGCGCGGGGCAAGCCCGCTCACTACAGGTTTAGCGATTACTTCGAAACTTTACCGAAGACCCGCAGGCGACTCACACCGCCATCCGGGAACACATTCAAGCGGATGTGGGTAATCGGCCCCAGAGCCTTGATCTGCTCGGCGAAGGTGTGTTCGGCGTGCATTTCCAGTTTCTGTGCTGGCAGCAGTTCGCGCCAGAACAGCGATTGGGTTTCGATCTGGCTGTCGGTGCCGCCTTTCACGAAAGCGCCCTGGATCGAGCAGGTGTCCGGGTAGTTGCCCTTGAAGTGCAGGGTGTCGACGATGATCTTCTCGATCTCGCCCGGATGGCCCAGTGCGACGATCACCCAGTCATTGCCAGGTGTACGACGACGCGCGGTTTCCCAGCCATCGCCCATGTTGATGCCACGGCCTGGGTTGAGGATGTTGCTCATGCGGCCGAAGTGTTCATCGGAGCAGGCCAGGGCACGACCACCGTTGAGTGCAGCAGCCAGGTCGACCTGTTCGTTGTCGCCCACCGAGGACCAATCGCGGAACGGCACGCCGTACACGCGCAGACGGGCCACGCCGCCATCCGGGTAGATGTTGAAACGCAGGTGGCTGAACGCCTGGTCGTTGTTGATCTCGTGGTAGTGGTGACTGTTGCCTTGCAGCTCGACGGCCGACAGCACTTCCACCCACTGGGTGTTGTCATCCGGGTCGCCCGAGGTCAGGAAGCAGGCTTCCAGGGAGGCCGACGGCGGGAAGTTGCCGGTGAAGAATGAAGTGTCGATGTCCACGCCTTTGATGCTGCCCGGCACACCCAGGCGGATCACAGCGCTGTCGTAGCCTTCGAAGCGCTTGCGGCGCGACTCCCAGCCGTCCATCCACTTGCCGTTGTCATCGAAAACGCCCTCCTTCCACACGGCCGGGGTCGGCTGGAACAGGCGGTTGGCGTCGGCGAACCAGTCATCGGTCACCGAAAGAATCTTGGTGCCCAGGCGGGCGTCGGCCAGGTTGACGAACTTTTCGAAAGGTACGGCGTAAGCTTTCATTCTTCTTGTCTGCCTTAGAGAGAGTGGCTGGGGATGGTCGTTTAGAGGGTCAGTAATCGGAACAACGCGATCTTGTTGATCTCGGCCAGTGCACACTTGAACTCGGTGTCCACCGAGTTGTGGATGCGCGTTTCGAACGCGGCCAGGATCTGGTGCCGGTTGCTGCCTTTTACCGCCATGATGAAGGGAAACTTGAACTTGGCCTTGTAGGCATCGTTCAGCTCGGTGAAGCGAGAAAACTCTTCGGCCGTGCATTGGTGAATCCCCGCGCCAGCCTGTTCATCAGTGCTGGCTTGGGTGAGTTGGCCCTGGACGGCAGCTTTGCCGGCCAGGTCCGGGTGAGCGTTGATCAGGGCCAGCTGGCTGGCATGATCGGCGCTCAACAGGATGTCGCTCATACGCTGGTGCAGGGTTTCGATTTCATCAATCGAGGGATCCTGGCCCAGGTCGAAGGCCTTTTCAGCCACCCATGGCGAATGTTCGTAGATATCGGCGAAGGCTGCGACGAATTCATCGCGGCTCAGGGTCGAGGGTTTCAGGGTCTGGAACGCAGTCATTTGGCGGCTCCCTTGAAAGGGTGGGTGTCATGCCAGTGACGGGCAATGTCCACTCGGCGAGTGAACCACACCTGTTCGTGACCTCTGACGTATTCGATAAAACGCTTCAACGACGCCAGGCGTGCCGGGCGGCCGATCAGGCGGCAGTGCAGGCCGATGGAGAGCATCTTCGGCGCCTCAGCGCCTTCGGCGTAGAGCACGTCGAACGCGTCCTTGAGGTACTCGAAAAAGTCATCGCCCTTGTTGAAACCCTGCACCTGGGTGAAGCGCATATCGTTGGTGTCCAGGGTGTAGGGGATCACCAAATGCGGCTTGCCGGTGGGATTGTTGGGTTCCCAGTAGGGCAGGTCGTCGTCGTAGGTGTCGCAGTCGTAGAGGAAACCGCCTTCCTCCATCACCAAGCGCCGCGTATTCGGGCCGGTGCGGCCGGTGTACCAGCCCAGTGGGCGCTCGCCGGTCAGTTCGGTGAGGATGCGGATGGCTTCGAGCATGTGCTCGCGTTCCTGGGCCTCGTCCATGTACTGGTAGTCGATCCAGCGGTAGCCGTGACTGCAGATCTCATGGCCAGCCTCAACCATTGCACGGATCACATCCGGGTGACGCTGGGCGGCCATGGCCACGGCGAAGATGGTCAGCGGGATATCGAATTCTTTAAACAGCTTGAGGATGCGCCACACGCCGGCACGGCTGCCGTATTCGTACAGCGACTCCATGCTCATGTTGCGTGCGCCTTGCAGCGGCTGGGCCGAGACCATTTCCGAGAGGAAGGCTTCGGACTCTTTGTCGCCGTGCAGGATATTGCGCTCGCCACCTTCTTCGTAGTTGAGTACGAAAGACAGCGCAATGCGCGCCTTGCCCGGCCAGTGGGGGTGAGGAGGGTTACTGCCGTAACCGATCAGGTCGCGTGGGTAGTCAGCGCTCACTGCAGTCTTCCTTCTTGTTCGTCGTGTTAGCGATGAGTGATTGTATACAACTTATCGCGCACTTTGTAAGCCTACATTTCTGCATTTTTTCTGCAGGGCTCTAGATGAATGGTGTAGCAAGAAACTTGCCTGGTTGGTCAGCTAATGGACAAAAGGTCTTTTAAAAGCAAGGTTAACGGGTCAATTGCCCTGCTGAGCAATGGCGGTAGGCGGATCCAAAGGTTTGTGATTTTTATTGTGTACAATTTTTTTAAAAAGTGTCTTAATCAACCATCGCCGGCTTTTTCGCTGCCCTGAAAAAGTGCGGATCACTCTTCTACTGACTACGGGAGGCGCGTAGACGCCATGGGACGTTTGACCACACACGTTTTGGATGCCGCACATGGCTGCCCCGGCAGCGCGATCAAGGTTGAGCTGTACCGCGTCGAAGGCGCGCAGCTTGAGCTGGTTGCCACTACGCTGACCAACAGCGACGGCCGCTGCGACGCGCCCTTGTTGCAAGGCGATGATTACCGCAGTGGCGTGTACCAGTTGCAATTCAGCGCCGGTGACTACTACCGCGCCCGTGGCGTGCAACTGCCCGAGCCGGCCTTCCTGGATGTGGTGGTATTGCGCTTTGGCATCAGCGCCGAACAGGATCACTACCACGTCCCGCTCCTGATTTCGCCCTACAGCTACTCCACCTATCGCGGTAGCTAGCGTCACCTCGCTTCACACCCCCAAAGCTCTTCGTTGGTTTTTCGCCCGCCCACACTGCGGGCTTTTTTTCGTCTGGCACTTATGTAACGCACCGATAAAGCGGTGAGTACCTAGGCTCGGTTTTTTCAGCCGTGAAGACGCCGCCATGAGCACCGAAATATCCGATCCTGCGCCCTTTGATTTCGACGACCCTGACATTACCCAGGACGAATGCCTGGCGGCGATTTGCACGCGGTTGGCGTGGCGCTTGAATAGCGCGCCCCGGCCCAGTCGCACGATCAATCAATGGCATGCCACCCAGGCGCGCAATCTACACACCACAAAACAGTTGGGTGAACTGGCTGGGCGGGCGCCGCGCATCCTCTCGGTGATCCGCCACGCCTTGCGCGAAGCGTTTGCCCTGGACCCGGACACCCTGCTGTTTCGCGAGCCGCTACCGCCGCAGCCCGCGCGCCAGGTCGACAACCTGATGGATCGAACCCTGGCGCTGTTTCGTGACCCCGGTGTGCCGATCAACCTCCATCACTTCACGGCACTGAGCCTTGCCGGTGATCCCGAGCGCGCATTGCCCTTCAATGCCTGGGAGGCGCTGTCCCGTGTCAGCAAGCTCAATCTGCCAGCCAGGATCAACGCCGCCATGAAAGGTTACTGGGAGCATCTTGCCCCTGGCTCCTGGCGCTCACGTCGGGAGCGCTGGGCTGAATTGCGCAAGACCGCGTTTGCCGACCAGGCTTTTCTCGCCCACCAGGTGTTTCAACTCTCCCCAGCTGGCTACGCGATGGTCAAGCAACTGGTGGACGCCCCCAGCGCCGAAGCGCGGCAGCGTGCGGGCGGCGCCTGGGCCACGGTGCAAGTGGGGACGCTGGCCTGGCCCCATGCCAGCGTCGGTGCGCTGGTGATTCCCGGAGCGTTGCACATTTACCGAACGGGGGCGGCGGACGGGCCCCAGGTTATTTACCTGCCGGGGTTGCTGTGTGCGTTTCATGAGTTTCGTTCCTGGCGTCAGGCACAGCAGGACTTGCCTGAACGGGTGCAGAGGTCGTTGCTGAGTGAGTCCTGGCACTACCTGCCGCTCAAGCGTCAGGCGAACATCCCGCTGCAGCCGGGTGTGATGGTGCAGGAGGACGCCCTGGCGCACAGTGCGCAAGCCTTGCTCGACGAGCAATGGAAGAATGAATGGGGGGCGGTGTTGTCGCTCGATTACACCGCGCCGTCAGCGTCTGGAACCCCGCTGCCGAGTCGCAGGGCCTCGCGGTTGCTGGGGTTTATCGAAAAGGGCCGCAAGCGCATGAGCCGTGGCCTGCCGTTCGGAAAGAGTCTGGATGCCTTGCTGGAGTGGGACCGGCAGCGGCGCCAGCACGAGATTGTATTGGGGAGCCAGTCCCCTGACCTGCCGCGCAAGGGGGGCGACCGGCAGCTGCGCCGCTATGAAAACGCATTGCTGGCGCTGTGGATGGACAAAGATTTGCGCCAGCACAGCGATGCCTATCCAGCGTTCCTGGCCCTTGAAAAAGACCACCAGACCCAAGTTGAGACCGTGAACCAATGGCTTCAGTCAGCAGACGCTAGGTTATTCGACGCGAGCTTCTGGCTTGAGCGCCCCGACGGTGGCTCTAAGCGCGCATCGCTGATCTTGAACGCCCAGCGCCGGGCCTGGCGACTGGCGGCGCAGCTTGAGCACCGGCTTGGGTTGATCAAGCAAGTGCACTTGGACCGATTGCTGGAAGTCATCAACACACCCTTGGCGACGCAGCGCGGCAACAGTGACACGCGGGTGTTGCAGGTATCAGTGGGCAACCATCCAGACAATGCCTACCGCCTGATGAGCGTATTTGTGGTCACCACTGTCCGTGCCCTGGCCGAGCCGAATCTGCGCCAGCCGGTCGTCTTGGTGGTGGGCGGCGAGTTGGGCGGGCTGGCGGTATTCGAGCAGCTGGAACGTTTGTCCCAAGGGCTGCGCGCAAGCTTCGGTAGCCGTGACAGTTCGGTGTTGTGGCGTTACATCGGCCGAGAGGTACGTTCTGCCGCACGCTTTAGCCTGGCCAAGTCGATGCACGTGGGCTACAGCGCTGTGGACCACGATGTGTTGTATGAAGATTTCAAAACGCAGGTTGAGCACCATGCCCGACTGCATAAACGCCTGGATGAGCCTGGCCGGTTATTCAGTGAAGTCAGTGATGCTTCCTTGGGGCGAACGCTCTTGGCGCAAGAGCTACGCGAGCATCTGAGCGTACCGATTAATCAGAGCCGCACGCTGGCCCTGGCCAATGTGGCGTTCATGCGGTTCGCCGCCGAGCAGGGGAAAAGCCAACCGGCGTGGCTTGCCGCGGCCACGGTGGACCAGCGTAAACCCTACCAGCGCTTGCAGCGCCGCTATGTATCCAGCGCGCTGGCGCAGGAAAGCCGTCTATGGCAAATCCTGCCGTCGTTGCATGGGTTTGCCCGCGGGCTGTTGGTGCAGCAACTGACACAGGATGGGTTCTATCCGGAACTGGATGTGGATAAGCCGCTGTTGAATATGCCCGATGATGTCGGCTCTCAATATTGCGGCTGGTTTTCCAGTCAATGCGTGGTGGGTGATCGTCACGTCAAAAAGATCGTCAGCTCCGAACGCACCACCTTTAGCCTGTTGGAACTGGCCCTGCATAACCTCGACGCCCAGGCGCCCTGGACGCAATGGCGCTTGAACCGGGCGCGCTACCTGCAGCCGGAGTTGAAAGAGCGATTGAATCCGCGCTATTTGATCAAGACATTGTCGGCACTGGACATTGGCGGTCAATACGACGCGTTGATCCAGCGTGCATTCAGTCCGGCGCCCACCGGGCTTTCCCGGCCGTTGATTGACCGGACTACGCAGCACCTGGCTAGCATGCAGCTGTATTCGGCCACGCGGCAGGGTCTCTCGGCGGCAGGCCAAAGCTTGTTCAACACGGCATTGTCGGCCCGTTTACCTGCCGACCTGTACAAAAACGGCCACCAGATCAGCCTGTCCTTTGTGCGCCTGCGCGGCTACACGATGCAACATGATCGGCATGTCGCCGGTGTGCTGGTGATCATCGACCAGCTCAACCTGCTGTGTCTGGTGTATTGGCCGTCTGCGACGGTTTTTCCGGTGCTGGCCGAGTTCAGCACGTGGGAGCGGGCGAGGACGGCATTGCATCAATTGAATGCCATGCCTGGCGGTGTCAAGGAGCTGGCATACAGGGTGGCGCCCGGTTGGGAACACGAGGCATTGGCCAGTTATCCCGGCCGTGGCGCCTTGCCCATGCCTTCAGGACTGCAGATCAGGTTCTTGCCGACGCCAAGATTTGGCAACGTCGTACTTGAGGCGACCGAGGCGATCCATCGACTGGTTCGCGAATTCAAGATCAAACACACCCTACCCGTTGCCGACGTGCAGGCCATCGAGGCTCATATCCAGGAGCAAATCGACGCCGCGCCCACGGCCTGGCTGGATTTCGTTCCGGCCGCCCACAGCGATACCCTGGCACTGCTCGCCCACGCCCACATGCTCGAAATCCAACAACGTGCCCATGCCCGCGCCACGTCCAGTGCGACGCTGGCGCATTACCGTGAACAGCGCCTTGACGATCAACGGAACGCCTCGTTGCGCGGCATTCTGTCTTTTGTGCCACTGCTCGGCACGGTGATCGGGCTGTATGAACTGTTTCTGGCCGCCAAGCGCTACCACCACAGCCGGCGCCCCGAGGACGCGGTGGATGTGGCGTTCCTGAGGTTGATGGTGTTTATCGACCTGCTGAGCTTATTCGTACCAGGGCCCAAAACGTCCAAGACCGCAGGCGTGCGCAGTGGGTTGAACCAGCTGCATCGACGGGGCAGCCACTTGTCAGTGCCGCCGGCGCCGCGCCCGGTCAAGGTGTTGGAGCGCCTCAGCAAGCCCCTTTCCACCGAAGGCGCCTTACCGCTGCAAGGGCTGGGAGAGAAGGGCGTGTATGTAAAAAACGGCGAGCTGTTTTTGGTTGACGGCGAGCACCGCTATCCCGTGTATCGACGTGGCGATGAGTCGGCGTTGCGAGTAAAGAGCCCGCGTGGCGAGGCCGAGGGAGAACTGCTGCTCTATATCCGGGAAGACCGCGAATGGTCGCTGGGCGCCGATGCACCTCAAGCGGGGCCCAGTTCGCAACCCCTCCTTCCTTGGCATGCACCGGTGGAGCCGCCGTCTGACTGGTGGCCGCCGATTGTGCGAACGGCGACGGAAAACAAGATTCTTCAATCGGGCGCGTTGACGCTCCAGTGGCCGGATTGGCGTATGCACATTCCGATTACGCCTCAATTGAGCTCACCGGCGCCCGGTGTATTTCGTGTCCCGGTCAATGGTCGTGGGTTTGACGTGAATGCCCTGCGCGTCGCGCCCCCGAACACCAGCCTGAGCGGGCCGTTGAGTACTTATTACAGGTTGCTGCCTCAAGGCCCTCAAGCGCCTTTGAACCGCATCGTCTTTATCACGAAGAATGAGCCATTGGTTTCTTTAGCCCATGTGGATATAGATCGTTGGACCCGCACAGCGCTAGGTGATCAGCCTATTCCAGCAACACGTTCACCCCTGGGTGAATGGCGATTGCATGCACCACTGTTCGATCGACCACTATCGGAGTACGTGGGTCAGGCCTTTCCAACCATGACCCGCAAAACCCGGGAGTTCGTTGTCGCCAGGATCGTTGAGTTGGCAGGCCCGCAGCGCCCTGCGACGGCGACGCATTTGCTCAATCTGCGAGCAACACTGGACGAATGGTTGCCCCCACCTCCCGCAAGGTTTGGGCAGACGGACGATTTGCTGAGGCTGTTGCGACCTTCCAAACGGGGCGAGAGCACCACATTTATCAGTTATCAGGGTGCATCCCCTGGCATGTATCGCGTTGACTTCGTTCCACCGTTCCCACTGGGTCAAGTGCTCCATCGCGGTGGCAAGGCGGTTGCGGGACAAAGAGATATCGCTCAGCGTGCAGCCGTCAAAGGAGCGCTAGAGGCACAAGGGTTCACTGTCCGGGAGTTCCGGATCAAACGTCGTGCTACGTTCTCTCAAGAAGGGATCGCGACGCACCCCAGTTCGCCAGGCCAGGTGTACTACCTTTCCTACGCTTGGTTTGACAAGGGGTACCTGCATTTAGGCCGTCGATTGACGGACAACTGGATTGCCGCGGCAGACTGGCATTACATGACGGCGACTGTATCCGCCGAGATCCACATGGCGCTGCAGGAGCAACGCTTGGTCCGGATCCTGGCGGGCATCCAATGGCCTGTCGCGGGGGATGTTTCGCCCAGTGTTTACTTCGTCAAAATGACGCCTTGAAGTTGATCAGCGAGAGCACCCCCGCGCCACTGAACAGCGTTGCACTCACGCGGTTGAACCAGCTTTGACCCTTGCCGCTACGCAGGTAACGCGCAGCGCCGTGGGCACTCAGGCCGTAGAACAACTTGCACAGCAGGTCGAGGACGGTCCAAGTGGCAATCATGATCAGCAACTGCGGCAAAAAGGCCTGGTCACTGTGGAGGAATTGCGGCAGGAACGCGGCAAAAAACAGGATGTCCTTGGGGTTGCTGGCGCCCAATACAAAGGCTCGGCCAAACAGTGCACGAAAGCGTGGCACCGGTGCGCTGTAAGGCACCTCTGCCGCCTTGGCCGGTTGCCGTGATTGCTGCCAGCTCTGCCACGCAAGGTAGAACAGGTACGCCGCGCCGACGATCTTCAAGGCGCTGAACAATTGCTCCGAAGCCAGCAGAAGCGCGCCCAGGCCCAGGGCCGAAGCGCTCAACAGGCAGATCGAGGCAAACACCCCACCAAGAAACGCTGGATACGAGCGGCGCAGGCCGTAGTTGAGACTGTTGCTGATCATCAGCAATGACAGGGGGCCCGGGATCAGGATCACCACCAATGCCGCGCCGCTGAACAGTAGCCAGGTTTCCAGGTTCATCCGTTACTCCTTTTATAGAAATATGAATTTGGCGATAAAGATCGCGCACAGCACCCACAGGCTGACGGAAATCTCGCGGTACTTGCCGGTGCCGGTCTTGAGCGCCACGTAAGTGATAAAGCCCAGGGCGATACCATCGGCAACCGAGAACGTCAGCGGCATCATGATCGCGGTGACGATCGCCGGAATGCTGTCGGTGGCTTCATCCCAATTGATATGGGCCATGCTTGCCATCATCAGCATCGCGACATAAATCAGCGCGCCCGCAGTGGCATACGCCGGAATCATCCCTGCCAGCGGCGCAAAAAACATCGCCGCCACAAACAGCACGCCCACGGTCACGGCAGTGAGCCCGGTGCGCCCGCCAGCGGCGACGCCAGCCGCACTTTCCACATAACTCGTCACCGGTGGCACACCGACCATCGCCCCAAACACACTGGAGGCGCTGTCGGCCTTCAATGCGCGGGACAGGTTGTCGATCTTGCCATCGGCATTGACCAGCCCGGCCCGTTGCGCAACGCCCATCAGTGTACCTGCGGTGTCAAACATGTGTACAAAAAGAAATGCAAATACCACGCTAATCATGCTGATATTGAATACACCTTTTATATCCATGGCCATCCAGGTTGGCGCCAGGCTTGGCGGTGTAGACACCATGCCATTGTAATGCACCAAGTCCAGCCCCCAGCCAGCCAAGGTGACGGCGATGATGCTGATCAGGATCGCGCCGAACACGCGGTGGTAGCTGAGGATGGCGATCAACAAGAAGCACACCGCCGCCAGCAGTGGCGCGGGTTCATGCAGCGAACCGAGCTTGATCAACGTGGCTGGGCTCTCGACAATGATCCCGGCGGTTTTCAGGCCGATCACCCCGAGGAACAAACCCACGCCCGCGCCCATGGCATGGCGCAGGCTCACGGGGATGCTGTTGAGCAACCATTCGCGCACGCGGGAAAGGGTCAGGCCCATGAACAGCACGCCAGAGATAAACACCGCACCCAGCGCGGTTTCCCAGGTGTAGCCCATGGTGCCGACCACGGTGTAGGTGAAAAACGCGTTCAAGCCCATGCCCGGCGCCAGGCCCACCGGCCAGTTGGCGTACAGCCCCATCAGCAGGCAACCCAGCGCGGCGGCGATGCAAGTGGCGACGAATGCCGCGCCGTGGTCGATGCCGGCGTCGGCCATGATGTTGGGGTTGACGAAGATGATGTAGGCCATGGTGATGAAGGTGGTGAGGCCGGCGATCAGCTCGGTCTTCACTGTGGTGCCATGCAAGCTGAGCTTGAACAGGCGTTCTAGCCAACTGTTATTAGGCGGGGCGATGTCCAGCGTAGGGGCTTCGGATTTGCGGCTATCCACAGCGAGTACTCCTCAAGAGTTTTATTGTTATTTCCAGCGCCGGTCACGGATGTGGGCAACAGCGCTTTGAGGTACTGGCGGGTTTTGTTGACCAATAGGTCAGGAACTCGCACGAGGCGAATTATGCTTTTGTATACAAATAAAGCAAATAATGTTTTCGAATAGCGGTGCGAAGGGCTAGTTCGCGCTCAATGCCTGATTGACCGCCAGCCATCCTGCCACCGCTTCTTCGCCCGCCTCGCTGAACGCACGTTGCAACAGTTTTACCTGTTCACGGCGCAACGACTGTTCGAAACGCAGGCCTTCCTCAGTCAATTCGAGCAGGCGTTTGCGCTTGTCGGTCTCGGACGCAACGCTGTTCACCAAGTGCATTTCCTGCAGTTGCCGCAATGGGATGTTCAGCGCCTGCTTGCTCACACCGAGCAATTCCAGCAGTTCCTTCACGCTCAAGGTCGGGTAGCGTGCGATAAAAAACACGATGCGCTGATGCACCCGGCTCAGGCCGCGGCGCTCAAGCATCTCATCGGCCTTGGCGGTAAACGCTTGGTAGCCGAAGAAGAACGCTTCCATGGCGGTTTGCTGGGCGGTGGGATTTTTAAGGTCAAACATATTGACGTATCCGTGTGAGTCGTCGTAATTTCGGTCAACCAGTTTGACGTATTTCCCACAGGCTTTGCTACCGGTGACCTTATGGCCTTCTCTGAACGTGTTACGCGCCTCAAAAGCTCCCTGATCCGTGAAATCCTCGCGGCAGCCCAGCGCCCGGAAGTGATGTCGTTTGCCGGTGGCCTGCCGGCCGAAGCCATGTTGCCCGCGCTGAACTGGGACGACATGCCCCTCAACATCGGCCAATACGGCATGAGCGAAGGCGAGCCGCAGTTGCGTGAACAGCTCGCCGCCGAAGCCCGCGCACTCGGCGTGCCATGCCAGGCCAGCCAGGTGCTGGTAGTGAGCGGTTCCCAGCAAACCCTGGACCTTGCGGCCAAGCTGTACATCGATAAAGGCACGCAGATTCTGCTGGAAGGCCCGACCTACCTGGCCGCCTTGCAGATCTTCCAACTGTTCGGTGCCGATTGCCTCACCGTACAACTGGAAGCCGATGGCCCGAACTTGAGCGCGTTGCGCGCCAGCCTCGAACGCCATCGCCCGGCGTTCATCTACTTGATCCCGACCTTCCAGAATCCGTCGGCCGTGCGCTACAGCGAAGCCAAGCGCGAAGCCGTCGCCGCGTTGCTCGATGAGTTCGGCGTGACCCTGATCGAAGACGAGCCCTACCGCGAACTGACCTTCGACGGCGGCAGTGCCAAACCCATCGCCGGGCGCCTGAAGAAGGCCAGCTGGATCTACACCGGCACCGTGTCCAAGACCCTGTTGCCTGGCCTGCGCGTCGGCTACCTGATCGCCAGCCCGGACTTGTTCCCGCACCTGCTCAAGCTCAAGCAATCGGCTGACCTGCACACCAACCGTGTGGGCCAATGGCAGGCGATGCAGTGGATCGGCAGCGAAAAATATCAGCAGCATCTCGTGGAACTGCGCAGTTTTTACCGCCAGCGCCGCGATGCATTCCAGGCTGCGCTACAGTGTCATTTCGCCGATCTGGCCGACTGGCAAGTGCCCCAAGGTGGATTATTCTTCTGGCTGACCTTGAAACAGCCACTCGACACCCGCACCTTGTTGGCGCAAGCGCTGGAGCAGAACGTCGCGTTCATGCCTGGTGAACCGTTCTTTTCCGAGCCGGACCACCATCACGGTTCGTTGCGCCTCAATTTCAGCCATATCGACCCGGCCCGCCTCGACGAAGGTCTCAAGCGCCTGGCCGCGGTGGTCCGTCAAGCACAGCACGCGCAAGCGGCATAAGGGGAGCCCCATGTACAAGGTTTATGGCGATTACAAGTCGGGCAACTGCTACAAGATCAAATTGATGCTCAGCCTGCTGGGCATCCCGTATCAATGGATCGATGTGGACATCCTCAAGGGTGACACCCAGACCGCCGAATTCCTGGCGAAGAACCCCAACGGCAAGATCCCCGTGCTGGAACTGGAAGACGGCACCTGCCTGTGGGAGTCCAACGCGATCCTCAATTTCCTGGCCGATGGCAGTGAATTCCTGCCGTCCGAGCCGCGCCTGCGCACCCAAGTGCTGCAATGGCAGTTCTTCGAGCAGTACAGCCACGAGCCATACATTGCGGTGGCGCGGTTTATCCAGTTTTACCTGGGGCTGCCCGAGGATCGCCTGGAGGAATACAAGAAGCTGCACAAGGGCGGCTACAAAGCGCTCAAGGTCATGGAGCGCCAATTGCAGCTCACGCCGTACCTGGTGGGCGATCAGTTCTCCATCGCCGATGTGGCCTTGTATGCCTACACCCATGTGGCGAATGAGGGTGGTTTTGAGTTGGAGGCTTATCCGGGTGTGCAGGCGTGGTTGAAGCGTGTTGCCAGCCATCCCAAGCATGTGGCGATGCTCGATTGATCATCCGCGCAATTCGTTGCTCAATAACTCGAAACACCGCTGCGCTGCCGGGCTCAAGCCCATCCCGCTGCGACTGATCAAGCCGATCTCCCGGTTCACGCCGGGATGATCGATGTTGATGCGATTCAATCCCTCCAAACTGTCCGCCGCCGACTCCGGCAGCACACTGATCCCCAGCCCCTGGCGCACCAGGGCCAACACCGTGGACATGTAGTTGGCCTCCATGCCGGCGTTCATTGTCAGGCGCGTCTCATCGAACAGTGCATCCACTTGCTCGCGCACGCTGCTGTCGCGGCCGGTGAGGATGATCGGTTGGTCGGCCAATTGCTCCAGGGTCAGTTGGCGATGGCGGGTGAGCGGATGATCCACCGGCACGAACGCACACAGGCGATCATTCAGCACTGGTACGAACTCCAGGCCATGGCTGAGCCGTGCGCGCACGCCGATACCGAAATCTACCTCGCCGGAACGTACCTGGGCATGAATACGGTGGGCCACCAGATCATGCAGGCGTACCTCGATTCCGGCAAAACGTTCGCGAAACAAGCGTAGAACCGGCGGCAAACTGCCGGCGCACACCGAGGGCAGGGCGGCGATGGTGACCACGCCCCGGCGCAGGGCGGCGAGGTCGCGGGAGCCGGTGACAATGTTGTCCAGGTCCAGCAGCAGTTTTTCCATGGGGCCGCGCGCGTCCTGGCCGGCGGCGGTAATGGTCACATGTCGCGGGCTGCGGTCGAGCAGGGCGACGCCGAGCCAGTCTTCCAGCTGTTGAACTTGTACGGTGAGTGCGGAGGGCGACAGGTGCAACTCGTTGGCGGCCTTGGTAAAGCTGCCCGTGCGAGCCACCGCCAGAAACGCCTGAATGTGTTGGATACTGTTCTTCATTTTGTTTTTCCGAACACTAGCGGGTGAATATTCCAATTTACAAAGACTAACCCGCTTCCAATACTCCAGGGAAAACAATAACCGGCCAACAAGGCCGCTCTGGAGTAACCCATGCTCGCTACCCTGGGTGTCATCACCATCCTGTGCCTGCTCGCTGCCGTCATGAGCAAACGCCTCTCGCCGCTGGTGGCCCTGATCGCCTTGCCGATCATCGCCGCGTTGCTCGGCGGGTTCGGCCTGCAAACCAGCGCCTTCATCATCACCGGTATCAAGAACGTCGCCCCCGTGGTGGGCATGTTTGTGTTTGCGATCCTGTTTTTCGGGATCATGACCGATGCCGGCATGCTCGATCCCATCATTGACCGCATCCTGCGCACGGTCGGCACGCGTCCTACACGCATTGTCGTAGGCACCGCGACCCTGGCGCTGTTGGTGCATTTGGACGGTTCCGGCGCGGTGACTTTTCTGGTGACGGTGCCGGCGATGCTGCCGCTGTATACACGGCTGGGTATCGATAAACGCATTCTGGCGTGTGTCTGCGCGATGGCAGCCGGGGTCAACTTTCTGCCGTGGACCGGCCCGGTGCTGCGCTCGTCGGCGGCCCTGCACGTGCCGGTGGCAGACCTGTTCCAACCGCTGATCCCGGTGCAGATCGTCGGCCTGGTTTTCGTTTTCGCCTGCGCCTGGTGGCTTGGCCGTCGCGAAGAAAAACGCCTGGGCCTCGGCGCCGGCTCCACCGTGGACGCGGTGCCGCAACGGGTACTGAGCGACGACGACATCAAGCTACGTCGTCCGCGGCTGTTCTGGGTCAACCTGATCCTGACCGTGCTGGTGATGGTGGTGATGATTGCCGGTTGGGTCGACCCCGTGGTGATGTTCATGCTCGGCACCGTGGTGGCGCTGTGCATCAACTATCCGAATGTGGACGCTCAGCGCGCCCGCATCGACGCCCATGCCAAGACCGCCCTGACCATGGCCAGCATCCTGCTCGCCGCCGGGGTGTTCACCGGGATCATGCAGGGCACCGGCATGCTCAAGGCGATTGCCGAGGTGGCGGTGGCGCAGATTCCGGCCGGCCACGGCAAGTTGATCCCGGCGGTGGTGGGCTTTATCTCCATGCCGCTGAGCATGTTGTTTGACCCGGATTCCTACTATTTCGGCGTGATGCCGGTGATCGCCGAAGTCGGCAAGGCCCTGGGCGTCGACCCGCTGCAAGTGGCCCAGGCCTCGTTGCTGGGCGTGCACACCACCGGCTTCCCGGTCAGCCCGCTGACCCCCGCGACCTTCCTGCTGGTGGGCCTGTGCAAGATCGAACTGGCCGATCACCAGCGCTTCACCATTCCGTTTCTGTTTGCCGCGTCGGTGTTGATGACCCTGACCGCGTTGCTCCTGGGAGTTATTTGAGATGAAAACCTTGCGCATCGGTTCCGGCGCCGGCTATTCCGGCGACCGTATCGAACCTGCCGTAGAACTGGCCGAGCACGGCGAACTGGATTACCTGGTGTTCGAATGCCTGGCCGAACGCACGATTGCCTTGGCGCAACAGGCACGCATCAGCGATCCCGAGGGCGGTTACGACCCGCTGCTGAGTGAGCGTATGCGCCGCGTGCTGCCGTTTGTGGGCGTAAGGGCCGGGCGTCGTCGCCTACGGGTGATCACCAATATGGGCGCGGCCAATCCGGTGTCGGCGGCCAGTGAGGTGCGGCGAATTGCGCGTGAACTGGGCTTTGCGCTCAAGGTCGTCGCGGTGGTCGGCGATGACGTGTTGGATGTGTTGAAGCCTGACTTTCTGCTGGATAACGGCCAGAGGGTCGGCGCCTTGGGTGAGCGGCTGATTTCCGCGAATGCCTACTTGGGCGTCGACGGCATTCTGCAGGCGTTGCACGCGGATGCCGACGTGGTGATCACCGGGCGCGTGGCCGACCCTTCGTTGTTCCTCGCGCCACAGATGTTTGAATTCGGCTGGGCCGCGGACGATTGGCAGCGCCTGGGGCGCGGCACGTTGGTGGGGCATTTGCTTGAATGTGCCGGGCAAGTCAGCGGCGGCTATTTTGCCGATCCTGGCTTCAAGGATGTGGAGGACCTGGCGCGTCTGGGTTTCCCCTTGGCCGAGATCACTGCGGACGGCGAGGCGGTGATTACCAAGGTAGCTGGGTCCGGCGGGCGGGTCAGCCGTGCGACCTGCACTGAACAGCTGATCTATGAAGTGCACGATCCGGCGGCGTACCTCACGCCTGACGTGACGGCGGATTTTTCCCAAGTGGGGTTTGTGGAGGAGGGCGTTGATCACGTTCGCGCCCAAGGTGCAGACGGTCGCGCGCGCCCCGAACAGCTGAAAGTCAGCGTCGGCTATCTGGACGGTTGGATTGGTGAAGGGCAGATGTCCTACGGCGGTCCCGGCGCTGTCGCACGGGCGCAACTGGCGCGGGATGTGGTCCTCAAGCGCCTTGAGTTGATGGGCGTGAAGATGCAAGACGTGCGTGCCGAACTGATCGGCATGGACTCGCTTCACGGCCCGCGCAGCACGGTCGAGCCCTGGGAAGTGCGCCTGCGCGTGGCGGCTCGCTGTGAGGCGCGCGGTGAGGCGGTACGCGTCGGCAATGAAGTGGAAACCCTCTACACCAACGGCCCGTCGGGCGGCGGCGGCGCGAGCAAAAGCGTGCGTCAGGTGGTAGCGGTAGCGTCGTTGTTGCTGCCGCGCGATAAGGTCAACCCGAGGATCGAAGCATGAAGCTGCAGAGGCTGGCCCATTCCCGCACTGGGGATAAAGGCGATACGTCGAACATTTCGATCATTGCCTATCGTGTCGAGGATTACCCACTGCTCTGCGAACAGTTGACGGCCGAGCGCGTGGCCGAGTTTTTCGCGGGGTTGCGTGAGCCCGGCGCAGCGCCTGTGCGGCGCTATGAATTGCCGAATGTGCAGGCGCTGAACTTCGTGTTGCCGGGCATCCTGCGCGGTGGCGTCACCCGCTCGCTGGCGCTGGATGCCCATGGCAAGTGCCTGGGCTCGGCGCTACTGGAACTGTCGATTCAGCGGTAGGCGGTCAAACCCCGGCGAAACGCTTGTCCAGATAATCAATGATCACCTTGGAGTCGTACATCCAGGTGGTCTGGCCATTCTCTTCGATACGCAGGCACGGCACCTTGATCTTGCCGCCTTGCTCCAGCAGGGTCTGGCGGTCCTGTTCGTTGTTCTTCGCATCTTTCAGCGCGACGGGCACATTCAGGCGGTGCAGGGTGCGGCGGGTCTTTACGCAGAAGGGGCAAGCGTGGAACTGATACAGCGTCAGCTCCTTGGCCGCTGCATTCACCTGTGCCTGTTGCTCGGCGGAACGCTGCTTTTTGCGTGGGCGGGTAAGAAAGTCGCCCGCGATGATGACGTGGCCGAGGCCCACTCGAAGTGCTTTGACGAACATGGCTGAAACCTCTTGCCCATGAAGAAGGGGCCGCAGCTTACCTCAATTTTGCAGGCGAAAAAAAACCGGCGATGAACGCCGGTTTTTTCGTCCGCAGCCGGTTACTTGATCAGGCTGAGGAATTCGCTGCGGGTGGCCGCGTTTTCGCGGAACTCACCCAGCATCACCGAGGTGATCATCGACGAATTCTGCTTCTCCACACCGCGCATCATCATGCACATGTGCTTGGCCTCGATCACCACGGCCACGCCCAGGGCACCGGTCACTTGCATCACGGCATCGGCGATCTGGCGGCTGAGGTTTTCCTGGATCTGCAAGCGGCGGGCGTACATGTCGACAATCCGCGCAACCTTCGACAGGCCCAGCACCTTGCCGCTTGGGATGTAGGCGACGTGGGCCTTGCCGATGAACGGCAGCAGGTGGTGTTCGCACAGCGAGTACAACTCGATGTCCTTGACCAGCACCATTTCGCTGTTGTCGGAGCTGAACAAGGCACCGTTGGTGACTTCTTCCAGAGTCTGCTCATAGCCGCGGCAGAGGTACTGCATCGCCTTGGCGGCACGCTTTGGCGTGTCGAGCAGACCCTCGCGGGAAACGTCCTCGCCGAGTTGGCCGAGGATCGCGGTGTAATTCTGTTCCAGGGACATGAAACTACCTGTGGGATTTTCGCAAAGCGCAAGGTTACGGTGGCGGGCACATCGCTGCAAGCCTGGCGATGGCACTTGTTACTCGTCGCGCCCTTCCATCATCGTACGCTTGAGCATCACATACACCGCCCCCGCGCCGCCGTGGCGGGCCTGGCATGAGGTAAAGCCGAGGACCTGGGCATGCTGGCGCAGCCAGGTGTTGACGTGGCTTTTGATCATCGGGCGCTTGCCGTCCAGCCGCACAGCCTTGCCGTGGGTGACGCGTACGCAGCGGATTTCGAACTTGGTGGCTTCAGCGAGGAAGGCCCACAGGGTTTCCCGGGCTTTTTCCACGTTCATGCCATGCAGGTCGAGACTGCCTTCGAACGGGATCTGGCCGGCCTTGAGCTTGCGTATCTGGCTTTCCTGCACGCCATCGCGGGCCCACATCAGCTCGTCTTCGGGGCCGACATCGATCACGAACTGGTCCGACAGGCCGTCCACGGTGGTGGCATCGGTGCGCACGGTCGCGGCCTGGCGCAGCTTGGCGATCTGCGCCCGGTCGGCCTTGGGTTTGCCGGTGTCGGCGCGGTCGTGCTTGATCGGCTTGACGCCGCGCAGCTCGTTTTTGAACAGGGAAAAATCGTCGTCTTGCATGTTGGCCTCCGCGAAGGGCGGGCAGTTTACCTAAATCGCGGCGGCCAGGGCGCAGGAAACGCTATCCAAGCGCCATCAGTCGTGCTTTTTCATCAGGTGTGAAGCGATGTTCAGCGACAACGGTTGACGCATCTTCCGACGGCTGCGCCGCCATAACCATACGCCCAACCACAGCACCAGCAGCCCGATCACCAACAAAATCGCCGAGCCGCCAGGGCTGGCATTCAATTCACCAAGGGCTGGCGAGTGACCAAACAAACCGGCGCCACCAGCGCCGGCCAACAGCAAACCAACTATCGCCAGCAACGCGGCAATGCCGGCTACCAGGCGCAGACGCCAGTTGCTCGGGCCCTTGGGGCGCAAGCGACGAGCGTCAAAACCATCGGATATCTTCATTCCGACCTTTCCTCCAGGGTATCGGCCCTTCGACCGGACAATACACAGGTTGTTCCGGGGGGAGGGGTAAATGCGCCAAATGAGAGGGCTTTGCAGATGAGCGGGGCCGTAAACAGGCCGCGCCGCTCATCAGAAGGTCGATCAGATCAGATCTTTGGTCAACGCCAGGGTGGCGAAGTTGTCGGCCATGATGGCCATTTCGGTTTGTTGCACGTGCTCGGCGCTGAGGATGCCACCTTTGTAAGGCAGGTCGCGGGTGGCGCAGGCGTCTTCCACGAGGGTGCAGCGAAAGCCCAGGTTCTTGGCGGCGCGCACGGTGGTGCTGACGCTGGAGTGGCTCATGAAGCCGCAGACGATCAGGTCCAGGGAGCCGAGGTCCTGCAAGTGTTTTTCCAGGCCGGTGCCATGAAAGGCGCTGGGCAGCAGCTTGCCGATGATGGTTTCGTCGCCTTCCGGCTCAAGCCCTGGAATGAATTCGCCGCGTTCGCCCTGTGGGTCGAACAGGCCGCCCACGGTGCCCAGGTGACGCACATGCACGATCGGGCGCCCGGCGCTGCGTGCGGCGGATACGAGTTGCTTGATATTGCCGACGGCCGCGTCCATGCCCGAGAGGGCGAGCGGGCCGCTGAGGTATTCCTTCTGGGCGTCGATGATCACGAGGGTCGCATGGCTGAGGTTCGCTGCTGCGTAACCACGACCGCTGAGTTGAAACATCGTCTTTGGAACGGACATTCTGGGGCTCCTGTGAGGGGGGCTTTTGCGACATTGTCCACTGGCTGAGCGGTTCTGTGAATCGCTACCATCGTAAGGTACGCCGTTGTTGACGTGCAGCCATGTCAAGAGGTGGGCCTGTTTAACACAATGATGGTAATTTGGATGAAATCCGACGGATGGCGACGGGCTTTCGTACATCGTCGGTACAGGTGAAGGCTGTTAGAATCGCCAGTCGTTTTTTCCAGGAGCTTGCCCCCGTGACCACTTCCCGCCTGCGCACCTTGCGCGACCATATCCGTTGGGCTGTCAGCCGTTTCCATGGGGAAGACCTGTTTTTTGGCCATGGCACCGATAATGCCTGGGACGATGCCCGGCAACTGGTGCTCGGTGCCTTGCACTTGCCGTGGGAAATTGCCGACAGCTACCTCGACTGCAACCTGGAAGAAGAGGAAGTCGCCCACCTGCAACGCTTGTTGCATCGCCGCATCCACGAACGCGTGCCGACACCCTACCTGATTGGTGAGGCCTGGTTCTGTGGCATGTCGTTTATCGTCGATGAGCGCGTGCTGATCCCGCGCTCACCGATCGGCGAGCTGATCGAAAACCGCTTCGAGCCCTGGTTGGCGCAGCCGCCGGCGCGCATCCTCGACCTGTGCACCGGTTCCGGTTGCATTGGTATCGCCTGCGCCTACGAGTTCCAGGACGCCGAAGTGGTGCTGGGGGACTTGTCCTTCGAGGCCTTGGAAGTGGCCAACCAGAACATCGAGCGCCATGGCGTCGATGAGCGTGTCTATACCGTGCAGGGTGACGGTTTCGACGGCCTGCCGGGCCAGCGTTTTGACCTGATCGTGTCCAACCCGCCGTATGTGGATGCCGAAGACTTCGCCGATATGCCTGACGAATACCAGCACGAACCGGAGCTGGGCCTGGCCTGTGGCGACGACGGTTTGAACCTGGTGCGGCGCATGCTGGCCGAAGCGGCGGACCACCTGACCGAGAAGGGGTTGCTGATTGTGGAAGTGGGCAACAGCCAAGTGCACGTCGAGGCACTGTACCCGGAAGTGGATTTTGCCTGGCTGGACTTCCAGCGCGGTGGTCACGGGGTGTTCATGTTGACGGCTGAGCAGTGTCGTCAACATCAGGCGGTGTTTGCCGCCCGAGTTTAATCGTTACCCGCAGGGCGCCCAATCAACAGGGCGCCTAGCGGTGAGTTGCAATCCAGATCAACAACCCCGCCTGAAACACCGTAAACGCCACCAGGCACGTGATGGTAAAGCGCAACCCGCTGTCTTCACGCTTGAACTTGGTGACCTTTTCCTCTTCCTTGCGCAGCTTCACTTCCTGCTCTGCCAGGTTCTGTTCTGCCTGTTGCAGCATCTGCGCCGCTTCCAGGATTTCTACGAACTGCACCTTCTCGGTGTTCCAACTATCCAGCACGTCACTGACCTTGCCCGGCTGCACATTACCCTTGAGGTGCTGCACATCGGCGTAAGCCACATCAAAACCCTGGATGCGCAGGAAGTGATCGCGGCGCAGGCGGGTGGCTTCGTTCAGCGCATCTTTGTTGGCCAGGTCAACGCCGTCGACGCGGTAGTGCGACCATTTCTTTTTCGCCCAGGCAGCGCCTTGGGCCACCAGGAAGCGCCCGATGCCACGGTTGGCCGGTTCGATTTCCAGGCTGTTGCCAGGGCCGAAGTGCACGCGGTGCGTGTCGTGGTCGACCCAGATATCCAGGTGATTCTGTTCACGGCGCACGCGCTGGCCGGGCAACTGGATGACCATGCGCAGCAGGCTGTGGTGTTTGTCGTTGCGCTCGGCATAGCCGAACTGCACGAAGCGCAAAGGCCGCACGCCCGTGGCGCGGTCGGTGGCCAGGGGCGCCAGGCGCAGCATCTTGAGATGCTCAGCCTGGACATCCGCCCACGGCAGGGGCGCCGCGTCGACGGCCTCGGTTTTGTCAGCCGGGGTGTCGGCGGTGGATTCCGGTATTGCTTCAGTGGTTGTCATGCGGCGCGATCCTGTCCAAGCCCAGCGAGTCGACAGTCTTTTTACTGTCGACTCTGGGCTTATCGGCCGCTTTCCCCAGGACTGGAGGCAAATTGTCGCTTAACGGGGTTGAAGTCCGTCGATAAAGCGCACCAGGCGGTTGCCCAGCTCGGCGGCGAGGGGCAGTTGCGGGTCGTTGTAGGAGGCCAATTGCTGCTTCACATCGTTGGGCACGATGCGCATCACGTGGTTCATGCCCTCAATCAGCACAAGCTGCGCGTCGGGCTTGGCTTTTTTAAGTTGCTGGGCATCGCCCACGCCGACCTGGATATCGTTGGTGCCCTGGATGATCAGTGCCGGCATGTTCAATTTGGCAAAGGCTGCCGACGGATCGGCACGAAACAGGCTGATCAGATATGGCTGCACACTGGGTCGGAAAATGCCTTCCAGCGGGCCAGGCACATCCGCATCCACTTGGCCGGCCTTGAGGTGATCGAGGATTTGGTTGCTGCGCAGCAGCAGGGCAGGGGGCAGGTGATCGGCCAACTGTTGGCGGATCACTTGATCCACCGGGCGCGCACTGCCAGACAACGAGACCACGCCCGCCGGGTCCAGTTGCGGCGCGGCGAGGGCGGCCACCAGCGCACCTTCGCTGTGGCCCAGCACAATCAGCGGACCCATGCGTTTGTCGGCCTTGAGCAGTTTGCCCCAGGCCACGGCGTCGGCGACGTAGGCGTCGAGGGTCAGGTTGCGTTCGTCGGGGGTGGCCGCCAGGCTGGCCGCGACGCCGCGTTTGTCGTAACGCACGCTGGCAATGTTATGCCGCGCCAGCACCCAGGCCAGGCGCTTGAGGCTGTCGTTGCGCGCACCGTCGGCGCTGTTGCCGTTGCGGTCTGTAGGGCCGGAACCGGCGATGATCAGCACCACCGGCACGGGTTTGTCGGATTTAGGCAGTAAGAGTGAGCCAAACAGCTCGCCGCTGCCGGTGTCCAGGCTGATAGGCCGTTGCAACACCACGGGGGAGGCGGCGAAGCCCAGGCTGGAAAACAGGGTGAGGGTCAAAAGCAGAACTCGCAGCATCATCGCGCCATCATTGGAGAGGTGCCGGTTGGACCAAGGTCTACCGCTAAGGTTTCGAGGATGAACTACTCGGTTAGCCTGCGTATACTGGCCGCCTTAAGTTATTACGGTTGACTTGATTCAACTGATTTCACGGAGCGCCCTGCATGTCCGGCAATACCTTCGGCAAGCTGTTCACTGTCACCACCGCGGGCGAAAGCCATGGCCCGGCGTTGGTCGCCATTGTCGACGGCTGCCCGCCCGGCCTCGAGCTGTCCCTGGAAGACTTGCAGCGTGACCTCGACCGCCGCAAGCCCGGCACCAGCCGCCACACTACCCAGCGCCAGGAGCCCGATGAAGTCGAGATCCTCTCCGGCGTGTTCGAAGGCCGCACCACCGGTTGCGCCATCGGCCTGCTGATCCGCAACACCGACCAGAAGTCCAAGGACTACTCGGCGATCAAGGACCTGTTCCGCCCGGCCCACGCCGACTACACCTATCACCATAAATACGGCGAACGCGACTACCGTGGCGGTGGCCGCAGCTCGGCGCGCGAAACCGCGATGCGCGTGGCGGCCGGTGCCATCGC
Source organism: Pseudomonas sp. P7759 (assembly GCF_013386445.1). Lineage (NCBI taxonomy): Bacteria > Pseudomonadati > Pseudomonadota > Gammaproteobacteria > Pseudomonadales > Pseudomonadaceae > Pseudomonas > Pseudomonas sp. P7759. Next base: position 101,878 of record NZ_JACART010000027.1, on the reverse strand, counting down.
CAAGAAATACCTGGCGACCCAAGGCATTGTGATCCGTGGCTACATGAGCCAGTTGGGCCCGATTGAAATCCCGTTCAAGACCTGGGACAGCGTCGAAGACAACGCCTTCTTCAGCCCTGACCCGGACAAGGTGCCGGAACTGGAAGCCTATATGGACCAGTTGCGCCGTGACCAGGACTCCGTCGGCGCCAAGATCACCGTGGTTGCCGAAGGCGTGAAGCCCGGCCTGGGCGAACCGATCTTCGACCGCCTGGATGCTGAACTGGCCCATGCGCTGATGAGCATCAACGCGGTGAAAGGCGTGGAAATCGGCGCGGGTTTTGCGTGCGTGTCGCAGCGCGGCACCGAGCACCGTGACGAGCTGACGCCGGAAGGTTTTCTCAGCAACAACGCAGGCGGCATCCTCGGTGGCATTTCTTCGGGTCAACCGATTGTGGCGCACCTGGCGCTCAAGGCGACGTCGAGCATCACCACGCCGGGCCGTTCGATTGATGTGCACGGCAACCCGGTGGACGTGATCACCAAGGGCCGCCACGATCCGTGCGTCGGCATCCGGGCCACGCCGATTGCCGAAGCGATGATGGCCATCGTGTTGATGGACCATTTGCTGCGCAACCGTGGGCAGAATGCCGATGTTCGCGTGAGTACGCCGGTGCTGGGCCAGCTGTGACGGCTCGGCTGTGACAGCCCTCCCGTACTGGCGCCTCTCCAGCTTCTACCTGTTCTACTTCGCCCTCCTGGGGGCGACGGCGCCGTTCCTGGCGCTGTACTTCGACCACTTGGGCTTCTCCAGCGCGCGCATCGGCGAGCTGGTGGCCATCCCTATGCTGATGCGCTGCGTGGCGCCCAACCTGTGGGGCTGGCTGGGTGACTACACCGGCCGGCGTCTGGCCATCGTACGTTTTGGCGCGGTGTGCACCCTGGCGAGTTTTTCGCTGATCTTCATCAGCCATACCTACGCCTGGCTGGCCCTGGTCATGGCGCTGCATGCGTTCTTCTGGCATGCGGTGCTGCCGCAGTTTGAAGTCATCACCCTGGCGCACCTGCAAAAACAGACCTCGCGCTACAGCCAGATCCGATTGTGGGGCTCCATCGGGTTCATCCTCACCGTGGTGATCATGGGCCGCCTGTTCGACTGGCTGAGCCTGGACATCTACCCGGTGGTGGTCGTGGTGATCATGGCCGGCATCATCGGTGCCAGCCTGTGGGTGCCGAATGCGCAACCTGCCAGCCACGGCAATCGTCTGGCGGGCGAGGGTTTCCTCAAACAATTGCGCAGCCCCGGCGTCCTGGCGTTTTATGCCTGCGTGGCGCTGATGCAGATGAGCCATGGGCCGTATTACACCTTTCTCACCTTGCACCTCGAACACCTGGGCTACAGCCGCGGTGTGATTGGTATGCTGTGGGCGTTGGGCGTGGTGGCGGAAGTGCTGATGTTCCTGGCCATGAGCCGCATCCTTTCGCGCTTTTCGGTACGCCGGGTGCTGCTGGCGAGTTTCCTGCTGGCGGCGCTGCGCTGGCTGCTGCTGGGCTCGTTTGCCGAGTTTTTCTGGGTGCTGTTGCTGGCGCAGGTGATGCACGCCGCTACCTTTGGCAGTTTCCATGCGGCGGCGATTGCCTTTGTGCAGCGCAGTTTCGGCGACAAGCAACAAGGCCAGGGCCAGGCGCTGTATGCCGCGTTGGCCGGCACCGGTGGCGCATTGGGCGCCCTGTATTCAGGCTACAGTTGGAACCTGTTGGGGCCGACCCTGACCTTCAGCATCGCCAGTGTCGCCGCCTTGGCGGCCGCCGTTATCATCGGTTTTCGATTGCAAGAGCAGAACCAAGGAACCCTTCAATGAGTTATGTCGCTGTCTACTCCGTCGCTACACCGGAAACGCCGAACAAGGTCCTGACCCATTTTGACGACATCGCCGCCACCCTGGCCGAGCAGGGCGTGCGTTTTGAGCGCTGGCAGCCCGGCCCGGTCGAGAAGGGCGCCAGCGATGGCGAGTTGATTGCCGCCTGCCAGGCGCAGATTGATCAGCTCGGCTACCGCGCCGCCGAGGTGATGAGGGATGCCGGCGACCCCGCGCAGAACGCCGAATTACGTGGGCAGTTTCTCGATGAGCGCCGCTACAGCGAAGACGATGCGCGTTTTTTCCTTGCCGGCCAGGGCCTGTTCGCGTTGCATATTGGCGATTACGTATACGCCATACGCTGTGAGAAGAATGACCTGCTGGTGATCCCGGCCGGTGTGGCACATTGGTTCGACATGGGTGAGAACCCGCACTTCGTGGCGTTGCGTTTATTCAATACCGAGAAAGGGTGGGTGCCAGCATTCACCGGTGACGATATTGCCCGGCGTTTTCCCGGTTTGGATGACTGATCGCGAGCTATCAGAATCTTCAAGTCCCGCATGTTGGAAGTTGTTGTGGGAAGAAACTTAAGCTCATGTAGGGGCTTGCTGTTTATTCTCATGGGTGCGCCTTAATCCCACGCCTTATGTAACTCTCTTCGGCAATAGCGTTTATATCATCCGTCAATAGGAGGAATCCGAAGGGTGATAGGTCGTCAGCCAATAATAAAGGAGAGGAACTAATGAGAGGCTCAAGGGAATCGTTTCTGGCGCCGTATACGGTGCCCAACGCTGTCAGGCGGCGCATTAATCTGGCGGGCAAGAGCCTGACTCGCACGGAGCTGGAAATACTGCGTTGGGCCTCGGAAGGCAAGACCGTGTGGGAGATCAGTCAGATACGCGCCACGTCCGAAGCCACGGTAAAATTCCACCTGCGCAATATCTACGGCAAGTTGGAAGTCAGTAACCGCGTCCAGGCAATGAATGAAGCGGCGCGCAAGGGCCTGTGCTGAACGCATGAAAAAGGGCCGCGACACCCCTGGGTGTCGCGGCCCTTTGCTTTTGTGGTTGATTAAGCCGAATGGTAGGTCGGCAGGGCAAAGCGGTTCTGGCTTTGCAGCATCGAAATCTGTGGCAGGTCGCTGGCTTGTTCAGCCAGGTCGCGGCGGATGGCGCTGATCACCCAAGTCAATTGGTCGGCCGTGTGCAACTGCTGGTACGAGATCGAGCGCTTGACCTGTTTGCCTTCACTGTTACGCAGGGTCAACAGGATGCCGCCGTCGGGACGTGGCTGGGTGGTGACGTCGTAGTTGGAGAATACTGAAGCGAATTTATCTTGGATCAGGCTCATGTCTATCAGCTCCGTTGGCTCAAGTTGGCAAGCATGGAGTGATAGGTGCAGTGATTGTGCCAGCTATTGATTTTATAAAATATCGTTATAAATCAATAAGATATAAAAATTGCAGATTTTCGATTTCGTGCAATTTGCATGAATGGCCATCATGCATCCTGCATTTTGCGTGGCCCGTCGGGGTCGAACGGGCCCGCCATTACTCCTACAGACTGCCCTGGCGTCGCTGAATTCCTTTTTTCGGCGGTCGTTCATCGGGATACAAAACTTTTCAAATCCTGCGTGTACAGCCGGAGAGAGGCTGACGTACTTTCCTGCAAGGTTTACGAAGAATAAGAAAAAGGATGTTCCCATGAGCCAACCGCCAAACGACATGATCACCTGGGGCATGATGCTGCGTAAGGTGCCCGCCATTGTTCGCGCCCTGCCACGGGTAGTGCGCGGCATGCGTGCCGCCAACGTCACCGACCCTCAGCAGCCCTGCGGCCTGGGTTGGACCTTCGAGCAAGCCACCCAGCGCAATCCGGATGGCGCCGCGTTGTTGTACGCCGACCGCGTGCTCAGCTACACCGAGGCCAATCAATCCGCCAACCGTATCGCCCACCACTTGCAGGCCCAGGGCATTCGCAAGGGCGATGTGGTGGCGATGTTTATCGAAAACCGCCCCGAGTTGCTGCTGAACGTGCTGGCCGTGGCCAAGCTGGGCGGCATCTGCGCCATGCTTAATACGGCGCAGACCCAAGCGGCGCTGGTGCACAGCCTGAACCTGGTGAGCCCGGTGGCGATTGTGGTGGGCGCGGAATTGGTGGCTGCCTATGATGCCGTACGCGATCAAGTGGACATTCCCACTGCACGGTCCTGGTTTATCCCGGAGCAGCAGGCCGTTGTGACGCCCGAGGGTTATGTCGACCTGATGGCCGCCAGCGCCGACGCCCCGGTGGATAACCCGATCAGCAGCGCGCAGATCTTTTTCAACGATCCCTGCTTCTATATCTACACCTCTGGCACCACCGGCTTGCCCAAGGCCGGCATCATGAAACATGGCCGCTGGACCAAAACCGCCGTCAGCTTCGGCAGCATCGCCCTGGACATGGGCCCGGACGACGTCCTCTATTGCACCTTGCCGCTGTACCACGCCACCGGCCTTTGCGTGTGCTGGGGCTCGGCGATTGTCGGGGCGTCAGGGTTCGCCATCCGGCGCAAGTTCAGTGCCAGCCAATTCTGGGATGACGCCCGCCGCTTCAAGGCGACCACCCTCGGTTATGTCGGTGAATTGTGCCGTTACCTGCTCGATCAACCCGCCAACCTCAACGACCGCGATCACCGCGTGACCAAGATGGTCGGCAATGGCTTGCGCCCCGGCGTGTGGGCGCAGTTCAAGGCGCGGTATGGGGTTGAGCATGTCTGCGAGTTGTATGCAGCCAGCGACGGCAACATCGGCTTCACCAATGTATTGAACTTCGACAACACCGTCGGCTTTTGCCTGCAGCACTGGGCGCTGGTGGACTACGCCCACGACACCGGCGAGCCGATTCGTGGCCGCGATGGCTTCATGCACAAAGTAAAGACTGGCGGGCAAGGTTTGCTGCTGGCCAGGATCGATGAAAAGTCGCCCTATGATGGCTACACCGACCCGGAAAAGAACCGCAAGGTGATCCTCACCGACGTATTCGAGAAAGGCGACCGCTACTTCAATACCGGCGATCTGGTGCGCAGTATCGGCTTCGGTCATGCGCAGTTCGTCGACCGCCTGGGGGATACCTATCGCTGGAAGGGTGAAAACGTCTCCACCACCGAGGTGGAGAACGTGTTGCTGCAACACCCGCAGATCGCTGAAGTGGTGGCCTACGGTGTGGAAATCGAAAACACCAACGGCCGCGCCGGCATGGTTGCCATCACCCCGAGCGAATCGCTGGCCTCGTTGGATATGCGCGAGTTGCTGCAATTCGCCCACGGCCAGTTGCCACATTACGCGGTGCCGCTGTTCCTGCGCATCAAGGTCAAGATGGAGACCACCGGCACGTTCAAATACCAAAAGGTGAAACTCAAGGAGGAGGCATTCGATCCGCAGAGGGCAGGCAATGACCCGGTCTATGCCTGGTTGCCAGGTTCGGACTGCTACGTGCCGGTCACTGGGCAGCTATTGGCGCAGATCCAGGGCGGACACTTTCGTTATTAAGCCGCGCTATTGAATATGCCTATGGAGGCTTTTGACAAAAAAGCCATGACAGATGGGAACTCCCTCGCGACACTGGGCGCCATATAGAGGACAAGACAAGGAGCCCCACATGTCAGACCAAGCCAAACAAATGACCGATGACGAAGCCGCAGAATTTGCCGAACAGGTGTTCGACGTCGCCCGCAAAGGCGACGCCGCCATGCTTGCCGCGCTGCTGGCCAAGGGCTTGCCAGCCAACTTTCGTAATCACAATGGCGACACCTTGCTGATGCTCGCGGCCTATCACGGTCATATCGAGGCAGTAAAAGTGTTGCTGGAGTTCAAGGCAGACCCGCTGATTGCCAACGACAAGAATCAGCTGCCAATGGCTGGCGCGGCGTTCAAAGGCAACCTGGAGGTGGTCAAGGCACTGATCGAAGGCGGTGTGCCAGTGGATGCGTCTTCCTCCGATGGCCGTACGGCACTGATGATGGCTGCGATGTTCAACCGCGTGGAAATGCTCGACTACCTGCTCGGCCAGGGCGCCGATCCCAAGGCCACTGACGCCCAAGGCGCAACCGCGTTGGCGGCGGCACACACCATGGGCGCGGTGGATACGGCGGCGAAATTGCAAAAACTGGTGTAGGCTACCCGCCCTCGAAAACCGCCCGCCACAGGACCACACCCATGAAAACCGCCCTCGTCGAACTCATCAGCAAAATCAGCGCGGGTGTCATGAGCGAGGAAGAAGTGGCGCGCATTGCCGATGAAGCGGCCCAGGCCTACGCGGACCCCGCGGCGTTTCTGGCGGCCAACCCGGATATCAACTACGACGACAGCTTCCCGATTCCGTTGGGCGAGTGGGTCGTCGTCGGCAGCCTGCCGGAGACCGTGCTGTTCCAGGCCGACACCTATGGCGACCTGTTCGCGCAAATCGTCGCCTCGTTCGGTCCTGGCGTGGCGTTCAACCTCAAGCCCAAGCAGCTGGCGAAGACTGAGGACCTCACGGCGCTGAACCGCATCCAGATCCAGATGAGCGCCCTGAGCCCGGAAGATGGCGGCTATGTGCTGCTTAACTTCAGCCAACTGCTGGATGACGAGATCCAGGCCGTGCTGGTCTATGGCAACGACTTGCCGCGCGTGCTGGAACTGTGCGCCGAGGTGGGCATCAAGGGCGAGCCCTCCCTGGAAGCGCTGAAGATCGCCGTTCACGTCTGAAATAAAACGGAACCCCCGCCAGGGCTGGCTATCCTACAAGTGCATGCCCCCACTTTAGGAGCGACACCATGGGTTCCACTTTTAATGGCTTGATCGGGCTGATCATCCTGGCCCTGGATATCTGGGCGATCATCAACGTGTTCAAAAGCGGCGCGAGCACGGGCGCCAAGGTGCTGTGGATTTTGCTGATCCTGTTGTTGCCGGTGCTGGGCTTGATCATTTGGGCAATCGCCGGGCCGCGCGGTAACGTGCGGATCTGACCCCGCAACGCTTAGTCGATGCAGTCGGTGTGGAAGAGGGGCAAGCCTTCTTCCACATTTTTTTGTGTCCAAATATTCGCTACACAGAATTTTCACACAGCGTTTTGGACAATTCCCTTCGCTTTGCTTCCTTGTAGGAGAGGTCTGTCAACGGCCTGGAAAAGCACCACAAAGACGTGTTTTCCCTCAGTAATCAATAGCGTTGATGGCATTCATCGGGCACCATTTGCGCCAACGCGCTAACCCCCCTGTTCCTACACGCTTGGGTGTAGGCAGGATGCCGCTGCAATATTTCGCAACTTAAACCTCCAATGGGTCCTAAAACGACATGGCAAACCCGGACGCCCTGAATCAGCAGCGCGCTTCAAATCGCTTGCTGCAACCGACCGTCAAATCCCATCTGGCGTACACGCTGCTCTGCGCACTGGTCATGATGGTGATGTTCTCCCTGCTGCGCCTCGCGCTGCTGGTGTACAACCGTGAAATGATCCTCGACACGCCGGCCTCGACCTTCCTGGAAGCGTTCGGCAATGGCACGCGCTTCGACATCCGCTTTGTGATGTACGCATTGGTCCCGCTGCTGCTGGCTCTGTTCAGCGTCCGCGCCATGGCTGCGCGTGGGTTCTTCCGTTTGTGGCTGACTGTCGCGTCCAGCATTGCCCTGTTCCTGGGCCTGATGGAAATGGACTTCTACCGCGAATTCCACCAGCGCCTCAACGGCTTGGTCTTCCAGTACGTGAAGGAAGACCCGAAAACCGTGATGAGCATGCTCTGGTACGGTTTCCCGGTGGTGCGCTACCTGCTGGCCTGGGCCGTGGGTACGCTGATCCTTAGCATCGCCTTCAAAGGCGCCGACCGTGCAACACGCCCGCGTGGCCCGTTCAGCGGTGGCAGCATCGGCACCCGCCAAGTGGCGCCGTGGTACACGCGTATTGCGGTGTTTGTGGTGTGCCTGCTGGTCGCCGTGGTCGCCATTCGCGGCACCCTGCGCCAGGGCCCGCCGCTGCGTTGGGGTGACGTGTACACCACCGATTCGAACTTCGCCAACCAGTTGGGCCTCAATGGCACGCTGTCGTTGATCGGCGCCGCCAAGGCGCGTTTCTCCGAACACCGTGATAACACCTGGAAGGCCACGCTGGAGCAGCCGCTGGCAACCCAGACCGTGCGTGACATGCTGGTGCTGCCGACGGAAAAACTGGTGGATACCGACACCACCGCCGTGCGCCGCGAGTTCACCCCGCCGGCCGAGAAAACCCTGCCGATCAAGAACGTCGTCGTGATCCTGATGGAAAGCTTCGCCGGTCACTCGGTCGGCGCCCTGGGGCGTCCGGGTAATATCACGCCGTACTTCGACAAACTGTCCAAGGAAGGCCTGCTGTTCGACCGCTTCTTCTCCAACGGCACGCACACCCACCAAGGCATGTTCGCCACCATGGCGTGCTTCCCGAACCTGCCGGCGTTCGAATACCTGATGCAGACCCCGGAGGGCAGCCACAAGCTGTCGGGCCTGCCGCAGTTGCTCAGCGCGCGCAAGTTTGACGACGTGTATGTCTACAACGGCGATTTTGCCTGGGACAACCAGTCGGGCTTCTTCAGCAACCAGGGCATGACCAACTTTATCGGGCGTAACGACTTCGTCGACCCGGTGTTCTCCGACCCGACGTGGGGCGTATCCGACCAGGACATGTTCAACCGTGGCCTGGAAGAGTTGAAAGCCCGCGAAGGCGGCAAGCCGTTCTATGCCTTGCTGCAAACCCTGTCCAACCACACGCCGTATGCCTTGCCGACGCCATTGCCGGTGGAGAAGGTCACGGGCCGTGGCAGCCTCGACGAGCATTTGACGGCGATGCGCTACTCCGACTGGGCCCTTGGCCAGTTCTTTGAAAAGGCCCGCAAGGAGCCGTACTTCAAGGAAACCCTGTTTGTGATCGTGGGCGACCATGGTTTTGGTAACGAGCAGCAAATTACTGAAATGGACCTGGGTCGCTTCAACGTGCCGATGCTGATGATTGCACCGGGCATGCAGGAGAAGTTCGGCGAGCGTGACCACACTGTCGGTACGCAGATCGACATCGTGCCGACCATCATGGGCCGCCTCGGTGGCGAGACCCTGCACCAGTGCTGGGGCCGCGACCTGCTGAACCTGCCGGAAGGCGACAAGGGCTTTGGTGTGATCAAGCCGTCGGGCAGCGATCAGACTGTGGCGCTGGTCACCGGCGATCGCATCCTGGTACTGCCCAAGGAAATGCCGCCGAAGTTGTGGGAATACGAGCTGGGCGCCAACCCGACCGGTAAGGTGATTCCAGAGTCGCCGGACGAGGGTGCATTAAGGCAGAAACTGGAGTCGTTCCTGCAGACGGCAACCAAGAGCCTGTTGGATAACACCGCTGGCGTGGTTGACGGTAAGCCGGACTAAATAACCGGCAATAAAAAAGAGGCCTTTAAAGGCCTCTTTTTTTTGCCTGGCTTTTATATCCGGCCGAGCAGCAGTAGCACCAGCAGGACGACCAGCACAACACCCAGAATACCTGACGGGCCATAACCCCAGTTACGTGAGTGAGGGAATACTGGCAGACCACCGACCAGCAGGAGGATCAGGATAATGATCAGAATGAGGCTCATGGTTTTTTTCCTTATTGGCCTTCTGCAAAGACCGGTTATTAACGATAGGCCCGCTAGTTGATTCACGAACGCCTTAACAACTCCGACTGTTACCCTCTGCGGAAAATTCAGTATTTTTTTAAAGCATTTCGCACACTTGCTTATTTCTTTTAATGCGTTCGCAAATACGCGTTGTTAGTTGAAAAATATTGAACTTAGGCTACACGCGAACCTCCGACCCGGCTGCCGGTTTGCCAGGGGCATTCATCATTCTGATGGTGGATGGGGGCAGGAAGAACCTTCGCTACACTGCCGGTCACTTCTTCCGTGAACCACAAGGCTACCTCCTATGCAAAATCGCATGATGATCACTGGCGCCGGGTCGGGCCTGGGCCGCGAAATCGCTTTGCGCTGGGCCCGTGAAGGATGGCAGTTGGCCTTGTCAGACGTCAGCGAACCTGGCTTGCAGGAAACGCTCAAGCTCGTACGCGAGGCGGGTGGCGACGGGTTTATCCAGCGTTGCGACGTGCGCGACTACAGCCAACTCACCGCGTTCGCCCAGGCGTGCGAAGTGAAACTGGGTGGCATCGATGTGATCGTCAACAATGCCGGCGTGGCCTCCGGTGGTTTTTTTGCCGAACTGTCCCTGGAAGACTGGGACTGGCAAATCGCGATCAACCTGATGGGCGTGGTCAAGGGCTGCAAGGCGTTCCTGCCGCTGCTGGAAAAGAGCAAGGGCCGCATTATCAACATCGCGTCCATGGCGGCGTTGATGCAGGGCCCGGCGATGAGCAACTACAACGTGGCCAAGGCCGGAGTGGTCGCACTGTCGGAAAGCCTGCTGGTGGAACTCAAGCAGCAGGAAGTCGGCGTGCACGTGGTATGCCCGTCATTCTTCCAGACCAACCTGTTGGATTCGTTCCGTGGGCCGACCCCGGCGATGAAGGCCCAGGTAGGCAAGTTGCTTGAGAGCTCGCCGATCTCGGCGGCGGACATTGCCGACTACATCTACCAGCGCGTGGCAGAAGGCGAGTTCATGATCTTGCCACATGAACAAGGGCGGATGGCGTGGGCGTTGAAGCAGAAGAACCCGCAACTGCTCTATGACGAGATGACCACCATGGCTGACAAAATGCGCGCTAAAGCGCAGGCGGCCAAGGGCTGATCAGGTAGTAGTCTGTCAGGCAATTTACCTGCGTTTGTAGGTATGGCCTGATTTCGCGGCAAGCCATTGCTGCGGTCCACCCCCAGCGCGCATGGTCGAGGTCCTTTCACTGTTAAAAGGACAACCGCCATGCTGGTCTTAAGCCGCGCTGTAGGCGAAGTCATCTCCATCGGCGATGACATCGCCGTGCACATCCTTGAGTTGAACGGTAACCAGGTGAAGTTCGGCGTTGAAGCGCCGGCCGGGGTGCATGTTCATCGCGCGGAGGTGTACCAGAAGATCCTCGAGCGCCAAGACGCCAGAACCCATCCGGTGCCTGTGCCCAACCCCTGAAAACCCGCTCAGTCGAACAGATGCTTGGGCACATCGTGCTTGAGCATCAACTGGCACTGCTCGCTCTCGGGGTCGAACACGATCAGTGCCTGGCCCTTGGTCAGCGCCTGGCGCACGCGCAACACGCGGGTTTCCAGGGGCGTGTCGTCGCCATTGTCGGTGCCGTCGCGGGTGACAAAATCTTCGATGAGACGGGTCAGGGTGTCGACTTCAAGTGCGTCGTAGGGAATCAGCATACAGGCCTCGGGTGATGGATCCCGGCGATGCTACTGCGCCGGGACCCTGGTTGCCAGCCTCAGGACTTATTGCCCACCAGGCTGTCCACCGACGGCACACGTGTGTCGCTTTCCATCTGCGTCTCGTGCTCGATCTGATGACTGAACCGATCCAGGGAGCCCTGGGCCGGCTGTGCATCGCTGGCGAACACCGGCGGGCTGAGGATGTAAGCGCCCAATAGACGACTCAACGCCGCGAGGCTGTCGATATGAGTGCGCTCATAGCCATGGGTCGCATCGCAACCAAACGCCAGCAAGGCGGTGCGGATATCGTGGCCGGCGGTGACCGCTGAGTGTGCGTCACTGAAGTAATAGCGGAACAGGTCGCGACGCACTGGCAATTCGTTGTCAGACGCCAGGCGCAGCAGATGCCGGGACAGGTGATAGTCATACGGCCCGCCGGAGTCCTGCATCGCCACGCTGACCGCGTGCTCGCTGGAGTGCTGGCCGGGGGCGACCGGGGCGATATCGATGCCGACAAACTCACTGACGTCCCAGGGCAGGGCGGCGGCTGCACCGCTGCCGGTTTCTTCGGTGATGGTGAATAGTGGATGGCAGTCGATCAGCAAGGGCTCGCCACTGTCGACAATGGCCTTGAGCGCCGCGAGCAGGGCGGCGACACCGGCTTTGTCATCCAAGTGGCGCGCGCTGATATGCCCGCTCTCAGTGAACTCGGGCAACGGGTCGAAGGCGACATAGTCACCGATGCCAATGCCCAGGGAATCGCAATCGGCGCGGGTCGCGCAATAGGCGTCAAGGCGCAGTTCCACGTGGTCCCAGCTCACCGGCATTTCATCCACGGCGGTGTTGAAGGCATGCCCGGAGGCCATCAATGGCAACACGCTGCCGCGGATCACGCCATTGTCGGTGAACAGGCTGACGCGGCTCCCTTCGGCAAAGCGGCTCGACCAGCAGCCCACCGGCGCCAGGCTCAGGCGGCCGTTGTCCTTGATCGCACGCACGGCCGCGCCGATGGTGTCCAGGTGCGCGGACACGGCGCGGTCGGGGCTGTTTTTCTGGCCTTTCAAGGTCGCGCGGATGGTGCCGCGGCGGGTCATCTCAAACGGGATGCCGAGTTCTTCCAGGCGCTCGGCGACGTAGCGCACGATGGTGTCGGTAAACCCGGTGGGGCTGGGAATGGCGAGCATTTCCAGCAGGACTTTTTGCAGGTAATTCAGATCCGGTTCGGGGATGGTTCGGCTCATAAAGACTCCTGGGGTTCGGATCGTTCAGCTATGGGGAAACAGCAAATCCACAAATTTCTCCGCGGTAGGCTGCGGTTCATGATTGGCCAGGCCGGCCCGTTCGTTGGCTTCGATAAACACGTACTCGGGTTGATCGGCGGCGGGCACCATCAGGTCCAGGCCCACCATGGGGATGTCCAGGGCGCGGGCGGCGCGTACGGCGGCGTCCACCAGCGTCGGGTGCAAGATGGCGGTGACGTCTTCCAGGCACCCGCCGGTGTGCAGGTTGGCGGTGCGGCGCACGGCCAGGGTCTGGCCACGGGGCAGGATGCTGCTGTAGTCGACACCGGCGGCTTTCAAGGTGCGTTCGGTTTCGGCATCCAACGGGATTTTGCTTTCGCCGTCGGTGGCAGCCTGGCGGCGCCGGCTTTGGGCTTCGATCAGCGCGCCGATGGAATGGTGGCCGTCACCGGTCACCTCCGCAGGGCGACGAATCGCAGCGGCAACCACCTCGAAACCGATCACCAGGATGCGCAGGTCCAACCCTTCGTGAAAGCTCTCCAACAGCACACGGCTGTCGAACTGCCGCGCCGCTTCAATGGCCTGCTGCACCTCTTCGATGCTCTGCAGGTCCACCGCCACGCCCTGGCCTTGCTCACCGTCCAGCGGCTTGACGACGATGCGCTGGTGCTCGTCGAGGAACTCCAGGTTGTCATCCGCGCTGCCCGCGAGTTGCTGTGAAGGCAGTTTCAAACCGGCCGCTTTCAGCACTTTGTGAGTCAGGCTTTTGTCCTGGCACAGGGTCATGCTGATGGCGCTGGTCAAGTCGCTCAGCGATTCACGGCAACGCACGCGACGCCCGCCGTGGCTCAGGGTGAACAACCCGGCATCCGCATCATCCACCTGTACGTCGATACCACGACGATGCGCCTCTTCGACAATGATCCGCGCATAGGGATTGAACCCCGCCTGCGGGCCCGGGCCGAGAAACAGAGGCTGGTTGATACCGTTCTTGCGCTTGATCGCAAAGGTGGTCAGCGCGCGAAAGCCAAGCTTGGCGTAGAGGTTCTTGGCCTGACGGTTGTCGTGCAGCACTGACAGGTCCAAGTAGCTCAAGCCACGGCTCATGAAGTGTTCCACCAAATGGCGCACCAGCACTTCGCCCACGCCTGGCCGCGTGCATTGCGGGTCGACCGCCAGGCACCACAGGCTGCAACCGTTTTCCGGGTCGTGAAAGGCTTTTTGGTGATTCAGACCCATGACGCTGCCGATCACCGCGCCGCTGTCTTCGTCTTCCGCCAACCAATACACCGGGCCACCTTGATGGCGCGGCGTGAGGCGTTCTGCGTCGACCGGCAACATGCCGCGTCCCTGATACAACTGATTCACTGCCAGCCAATCCGCCTCAGTCTGCACCCGGCGAATGCGAAAGCCGCGGAACACGCGAGTGGCGGGGCGGTAGTCGGTGAACCACAGGCGCAGGGTGTCGGAAGGGTCGAGGAACAATTGCTGCGGGTCGATCCCCAGGATCTGCTGGGGCGCCGCGACGTAAAGCGCGATATCCCGCTCGCCCGCCTGCTCATTGAGCAATTCCTGGGCGAGACTGGCAGGGTCTGGAAAGGTATGACCGATCAACAACCGGCCCCAACCGCAATGCACGGCAATCGGTTCGGCCGCCAATGGGCTGCCATCTTCCGCCAGCCGGGCTTGCAGGCGCTCGTACGACGGTGCCTGGCCCTTCAGCAAACGTTGGCTGTAAGCCGCTGCATGGGGTTTCATCGATCAGATTCCTTGTTCGCTGAGCCACAGGTTCAGCGCCGCCAGTTGCCACAGCTTGGAGCCGCGCAGCGGAGTCAATTGGCCTTGCGGGTCGGTGAGCAAGCGGTCAAGCATCGCGGGGTTGAACAGGCCGCGATCCTGGCTCGGGTCGAGCAACAGTTCACGTACCCAGTTCAACGTGTCGCCCTGCAAATGCTTGAGGCCAGGTACCGGGAAGTAGCCTTTTTTGCGGTCGATGACTTCGCTTGGGATCACGCGGCGCGCGGCTTCTTTCAATACCTGTTTGCCGCCATCGGGCAGCTTGAACTTACCCGGCACCCGCGCCGAGAGTTCCACCAGGCGGTAATCCAGGAATGGCGTGCGCGCTTCCAGGCCCCAGGCCATGGTCATGTTGTCGACGCGTTTGACCGGGTCGTCCACCAGCATCACCGTGCTGTCCAGGCGCAGGGCCTTGTCCACCGCGGCATCGGCGCCTGGCATGGCGAAGTGTTCGCGCACGAAGTCACCGGCGGCGTCATTGGCGGTCAGCCATTTTGGCGCGACAGTCGCCGCGTAATCGTCATAGCTGCGGTCGAAAAACGCATCGCGATAAGCCGCGTACGGATCGCTGGCGCCGTCCACCTGCGGATACCAATGGTAACCGGCGAACAGTTCATCCGCGCCCTGGCCGCTCTGCACCACTTTGCAATGTTTGGCCACTTCCCGCGACAGCAGGTAGAAGGCGATGCAGTCGTGGCTGACCATCGGCTCGCTCATGGCGCGGAAAGCGGCGGGCAGTTGTTCGATGATCTCGCTTTCGGCGATGCGCAATTGGTGGTGGCGGGTGCCGTAGTGCTTGGCGATCAGGTCGGAGTATTGAAACTCGTTGCCCGCTTCGCCGCCGGCGTCTTCAAAACCGATGGAAAACGTCGACAGGTCTTGTACGCCGACTTCGCGCAGCAGGCCCACGAGCATGCTCGAATCGACACCACCGGAGAGCAACACGCCCACATCCACCGCCGCACGTTGGCGGATGGCCACGGCTTCGCGGGTGCTGTCGAGTACGCGGTCGGTCCAGTCTTCCAGGGTCAGGTTTTTTTCGTCGTCGTGTGGGCCGTAGGGCAGGGTCCACCACACTTTCTGCTCGGTCTTGCCGCTGGCGTCGATGCGCATCCAGCTGGCTGGCGGCATTTTTTCGATGCCGGCCAGCAAGGTGCGCGGCGCAGGCACCACGGCGTGGAAGTTCAGGTAATGGTTGAGGGCCACCGGATCGAGGATCGGGTTGATATCACCGCCCTTAAGCAGTGCCGGCAAGGCCGAGGCAAAGCGCAAACGCTGGCCGGTACGTGACAGGTACAACGGCTTCACGCCAAGACGGTCACGGGCGATGAACAGGCGTTGGGCATCACGTTCCCAGATCGCAAACGCGAACATGCCATTGAGCTTTGGCAGCAATGCCTCGCCCCAGGCGTGATAGCCCTTGAGCAGCACTTCGGTGTCGCCGCCGGAATAGAAGGCGTAGCCCAGGGCTTCCAGCTCTTCTCGCAGTTCCGGGAAGTTATAGATCGCGCCGTTGAAGGCCAATGACAGGCCGAGCTGCGAATCGACCATCGGTTGGGCTGAGCCGTCCGACAGGTCCATGATTTTCAAGCGCCGGTGGCCGAGTGCAATCGGCCCTTGGGCATGGAAACCCCAGGCGTCTGGGCCACGGGGAGCCAGGTGATGGGTGATGCGCTCAATGGCTGCCAGGTCGGCAGGTTGGGCATCGAAACGTAATTCTCCAGCTAATCCGCACATAAATTCCTTACCGGTTTTTCCGTTGGGGAGGGGAAACACTCAATACGCCCTGAAGGGCGCGTACCCAGAAACTGACACGGGGCTATTCGTGGAGTTTTAGACCGATAAGTTATAAGGCAAATAGCCGCAATCTCGGCGTGGACTCTGTCGGCCGTGCGCGGGCTGCGTGCCAGTGGTGGTACAAGAAGCCGGTTTCGCCGCAAAATCTGCGGCGTTTCAGCCCTTGAATGCTGCGGTTTTTGAACCTTTTTCCACGGGCCGTAGGTTTATCGTCTCCAGCCATCATTGATTGCATCAGGGAGGGTTGGAATGACTGAAACACAGGGTTTATATGAAGAGGTTGCCCCCGTAACGCGCGATGAGCTGGACGCCGCCTTACTCGATATGACCGGCGATCTGGATAAGGCACAGGTGTTGCACCAGACGTTGCCGCACTGGATGCTCGACGCGCCGCCGGGCAGCCTGGCGGCCGTCGAGCAGGCCTACCTCGACAGTGGGGCCCCGCGCCAACGCCTTGAGCAGCGCCTTGGCCGGCTGCAGCCGTTGCATGAGTTCTGCACGGCAAAACTGCAGGAATATCTGGTCGGCAAAGGGCATGCGGGGCTGAATGTTCGCCAGGACTATCTGGAACGCCCCAGGAGCGAACCGTTCGAAATTGCGCCTAACGTGAGCGGTATTCCGATTTTTTCGACCACTCTGGAAAAACACAGCCTAGTGCAGGCGGCCATGCAGAATTTTTCCGAAGCCGAGGCCGAACTCGACGGCCTGCCTAAAAAGTCCCTGATTCGCCGGGGGGCTGACAACAGCATTGTGTCAGGTCTCACCGCGCATCAATTCGTGGGCTATTGCCGCGATCTGGATCTGGGCAACGCCTACCAGGCGCATTTACGCGACGTCTTCAGCTTGCCTGCCCCAGGCGAGTCGGCGCTGCCCCTGAGCTACAACCTTGCCGCACTGGATGTGGGACGGGGCAAGCGCGCCGATATGCTGACAGACCTGCACCTCGCCCTGGCCAGGCAAGCTATCAGCCAGGCCACCCATGCTCGTCTGCTCAAGTTGATCAAGGCCGACTTGCCAGCCGCCCGGCATGCCGATTCGGAGTTCACCCAGGAACGCCTGATCTGGCAGGGCCTTAATCTGGACAAGGCCTGCCTGTGGAGTGTGTTGGTGTTTTCTGAGGCGCAGGCCGGTGAGCTGGCCGAGGATAACCTGATCGTCTACATGCCCGACGAACCGCTGCGTCCCTGGTACGAATACTCGACCCTGGCGGACTTCAAGCAGTACCTCACGCTCAAGTTGCGAGTGGCGTCCTACCGGCAGGCGTTCGTACGCTATCTGGATGAATCCGAGCGCGTGGATTTTCTCAGCCACTTTCAAGCCGGTGGTGCGCTGGGTTCGCTGCAAGCAATACCGGTAAACGACAATTTCAGCGATTTTTTCTTCCGCGCCTGCGTCGGCAAAGTCCAGTTGGATGCGCGGGTATTGGCCGTGCCCAAGGCTCAAGTGGATGAAGACGCGCGGCAACAGCGCCTGTGGGATTACCTCAACTTCGGGCTGGATGTCCTCAATGTTGCGGCCTTCGTGGTGCCGGTACTCGGGCAACTGATGATGGGTGTTGCCATCGGTCAACTGCTGGGGGAGGTGTTCGACGGGGTCGAGGACTGGAGTCATGGCGACAACGCCGAGGCACTCAAGCATCTGGTCAATGTGGCGGAAAACCTTGCCGCCATGGTGCTGTTCGCGGCAGGCGGGCGCGTGGTGGGGTCGCTCAAGCGCAAGTTGGCCTCGTCTGCAGAGTTTTTCGACAAAGTCGAGGCCGTCAAGCTACGTGATTCCCAACCAAGGTTGTGGCAGCCACGGCTGGCGGCCTATCGCCAAGCTGTGGAGATGACCGATTCGGTGGCGCGTAACTCGCAGGGCGTATACCTGGCCAGCGAGGGCCTCTATATCCAATTGGCGGGCGAGTCGTATGCCATTGCTTATGACGCGAACCTCGGGCAATGGCGAATCATCCACCCGCAACGGCCGGCTGCGTATCGGCCGCCATTGCAACATAATTTCCAGGGTGGCTGGCAACACGACTATGAGCGTGCGCGGGAATGGGCTGAGCCGTTGAACATTCTCCATCGCATTGACCCTGGCCTGGCCGAGGTGCCGTCGGACGACCTACGAAGTATCGCTACCATTAATCAAATGGACCTGCCTATGTTGCGTCAGCTGGCTCAGGCACACACAGCCCTGCCGGAACGCTTCCAGGATGGAGTGGCGCGGTTTCGCCAGCACCGCAAAATGCTTGACCTGATCCAGGCGCTGGAGCCCGAGCAGGCTCTCACACCCGCCACCGCCCGCAGCCAGATGCTCGCCTTGCCGCTGATACCCAGTTGGCCCAAAGGGCGCTTTTTCGAGCTATTGGACGCTGACGGCAACCTCCTTGAGAGCTACCCAAACCTGTCTCCCCTCAACTATGAAGACCTGAGCATTCATATCAACGAGCAGCAACTCAAGGATGGCCAAGTGATGGAGACCTTGCTGCAAGCCTTGGGCGAGGAAGAACGCAGCACGTTGCTTGGCGTCAGCGTACCGCTAGAGGACGCCCAGCCGCTGCTCAAGCGTCGTTTGCTGGAGGCTATGAATGCACAGCATCGCGTCCTTTATGAGCGGTTGTATGACGATTATAACGGCGTCGCCACCGGTGACCTCGCGCCGCTGTGCGCGCGCTTTCCGCGCTTGCCGCGCCGATTTGCGTGGGAGCAACTGTCCGAAGCGCGCACCTTGGATCGCCGCTATTTGCGCAAGGACAATCGTGTGTCGTTGACATTAGAAGAGCGCTGTCGCGAAGCGATTGAGCAGATGGACGAAGACGATGCCCTGATGGGTTTGTACTGGCCGCCCCTGGCCGGTAGCGGAACGCAACGCGTGATCTTCGGCTTGCTCGGGGGGCTGGCGCATTGGCCGCAGGATATGTGTGTACAGCTACGTGAAGGTGGCATGACCGGGGATGTCCTTGAGCAGGTAGGGGCTTCCGGCGCTTCGGTGCAGCGCACCATCGTTCGAGATGCACAGGGTTTTCAGGCCTTCGATGAGCAAGGCAAGGATTTGAATACCCGTGTCAGCGGCCCTGATGGATTGCTTCGGGCGGTGGTGGATTGCCTGTCGACTGCCCGAAGGAAACTGATGGGCCTGGAGGGCGATCAAGCAGTGGACCGCCTGCGCAGCCAGTTACGCTTTAAGAGTCAGGACGAACGTCCTCGTATGCGGCGCTACTTGCGAACGCAGCGTCCGGCCGTAGAGGAGCAACTGTCGGCTTGCGCATCCGCGCAGTTGCGGGAACTGGCCGCACCGGTACTGGCGGATTTTTCAACGGCGTTGGTGCGCAAAGTCAGAAAGCTCTACCCGGCGATGGATGGCGCGCAAGTCTTACATCTTCTGCAGGACGCGGGCGCCGACCACTTGAGCCGTGCGAAGGCGGTAAAGGCGCTTGAGCAGGAGTTCAAGGCACTTCAGCAGGCGCTGAAACGCTGGGTCAGTGACCGTACGGACTATGTGCCTGAGGTCATCCCTTATTGGGATTATCGCCTCAGCCGTTCCCAGGTCCGGGAGGCCATCGAATGCAGCTGGCGCGGGCTGACTATGCTCAGGGACCCAGAGCAGCGCAGTGTCCCCAGCCTGGCGTTGGACGAGATGGTCGTGGGAAAACTGCCGACTTTGCCCGCCCAGATACGCTTCGAAAAGGTCAAACAGTTGTCTCTGCGTAACATGGGCTTGAACGATGAGGTGGCGTATTTTCTCAAGCACTTCAACAACCTGCACACCCTTGATCTGTCGCACAACCAAATCACGCGCTTGCCCGAAGCCCTGTCGTTGATGCCTGACCTGACATATTTGTATTTGCCGCGCAATCGCTTGCAACTCACCGAACACACACGAAAGAAACTCGGTGAGATACGTCGGCTCAAAACCCTGAACCTGGCCCATAACCCTTTGCTCAATGCGCCCGATGTGACGCATCAGCATGATTTGCGCCGGTTGCGGTTGCGCGATTGCGGGCTTAAGGAGTTTCCTGTCGGTGTCGGGGGCCTGCAGTATCTGGATCTTGTTGACTTGCGCGGCAATTTGATCACCACATTGCCCGATTGGCTGTTTCTGCTGCCTCGCCGGGCTGGGCAGGCCTACAACCTGCGCCTAAACGCGTTGTCGGGTGAAAGCGCAGCGGCCCTGAAGGTTTATCTTGACCGCGTGGGCGTTGGCATGGGGTTTCTTGAGGACGACATACCCCGTTTGACCGAACATAGGGCGCGGGAGAACTGGTTGGCGAATGAGCGTGTCGCTGACTATGTCGAGAAGAACCGGGTATGGACCGGACTGAGGAATGAGCCAGACAGTGGGGAGCTGTTTAATTTGCTCGCCGAGTTGGTCAATACCGCGGATGCCACCAAAGTGCGTGATGATTTGGAGCGGCGGGTATGGCGGGTACTGAATGCCACGGCTGCCCATGCAGCGCTGCGCAAAGAGGTATTTGAGCGGGCCGGTGCGCCGTTCAATTGCGACGATTCGACGGCGATGAACTTCAGTGATCTGGAAGTGCTGGTGGAGATCGATGAGGTGTCCCGCGAGAACGCAAGTGAGCCATTGGCTGCCCGATCCCGGTTGAAAGTTGCCAAGGGGCTTTTTCGCCTCGACCAGTTGCGCAAAATTGCGGCTCGCCACAGTAGCGAAAATCCGACCTACGACCCCTTGGAAGTGGAGCTGGCTTACCGTGCAGGCCTGGCACCTCAGGTCTATTTGCCGGGCCAGCCAAGCGGCATGTTGTTCCCGGACCTGGCAGGCGTCACCGAAGTGAAGCTCAGTCAAGCAGAGCTGGAACTCAAGAGCGCTGAATTATCGCCACAGTTACTGGCCTATATCGTCAAGCTGCCGTTTTGGGAACGCTACCTGAAACTCGCTTTTGCCAGCCGTTTTGACACGTTGAACGCCCCCTTCAGCCTGCGCGCCGATGAGGTCTATGAGCAACGTGAAGAGCTGTCGAGCGCCGAGTTCCAGCGCCTGATGAATCAGATCAGGCTGGAAAGGGAGCAGGCCGAAGCCGTCGAGATCGAGCGGCTGACCAAGGGCGCATTGCGCAGTGACGACCAGCATGTGTGTGAAGCGCCGGCGGGTTGATCAAGATGCGGTCGACTTGGCCCGGATCAACGCGCGCAAGACAAACCGATTCGGATGGCACGCCTCGGCCACGCTGGCCGGCAGCGGCAGCGGTTCAGCATCAATCCAGGCAGCCACCAATTCGCCGCACAACGGCGCGGTGATCAGTCCGCGCGACCCGTGGCCACTGTTGATGTACAGGCCTGGCAGCCAGGGGCAGGGCGTGTCCGGCACTTGTCGGGCGTCCTTGCTCAGCACGGCATAGGTTTGGTTGAACAGCGCGAGATCGGCCAGCGGCCCGACAATGGGCAGGTAGTCGGGGCTGGTGCAACGGAAGGCGGCGCGGCCTTCCAGCCCCTCGGGGTCGAGGTGGTCGGCGCCCAGGCGGACCAGCAAGTCTTCGGAGATGTCCCGCAGCATCTCCAGGTTGCCGGCGTGTTCAGCGGCGGTGGGCGTGAGGTCGTCGCTGTTAAAGTCAAAGCTGGCGCCGAGGGTGTGTTCGCCCAAGCGCGCCGGGGCGACATAGCCTTCGGCGCAGACCACGGTCGCCAGTGCTTCGCTCGCCGGGGTTTGCGCCAATCGGGTGATTTGCCCGCGGATGCGCTTGAGCGGCAGCTCGCTGCTCGCCGGAAAATGCTTGATGTCGGCTGCGCCGGCCAGCACCACCACGCGGGCGCTGGCCAACAGCCGATTGCCGTCGAGGGCTTGCCACTGGTTATCGACGTGCCGCAGCTCAACCGCGTGGTGATGGGGAAGCACGCTGATCATAGGGTGCGCTGTTTGCCATTGGCACAACGCCGGCGGATGCACCCAACCGCCCTCGGGGAAAAACAACCCGCCCTGTTCCAGTTGGATACCGGCACGTTGCTGGGCCTGATCTTTATCCAACACGTGCAGCAACTCAGGCGCAAAGGCTTCGGCCAGTTTTGCCTGGCGCTCGGCTTCCTTGGCATCGAAGGCCAGTTGCAGCACGCCGCAACCATCCCAGTCGACCCCGCGATGCAGGTGTTCCAACTGGCGCCGGGTGTGGCCGAAACCGCTCAGGATCAACTGCGATAACGCCGTTCCATGGGCCGAGAGCTTTAAATAGAGTACGCCCTGGGGGTTGCCTGAAGCCTCCTGGGCCAGTGCGGCATGCCGCTCCAGCAGGCTGACGCGCCAGCCACGGGCGGCGAGGCTGGCCGCGGTGGCGCAACCGGCGAGGCCGCCACCGATGATCATGGCGTGACGTTCGCCTTCGATAACCGGTGGCCGCGCAAACCAGGGTTTGGCGGCGGCCGGTGCAGGTGTTTCGGCGGGCCAACCGAGGAACTCGCCGCGCAGGATCTCCCACTTGTGGCCGATGCCCGGCGTGCGTTTCATCTTGAAGCCTGCGGCGTTGATCAGCCGTCGCACCCAACCGGTACTGGTGAAGGTGCTGATGGTCGAACCCGGCGCGGCCAGGCGTGCCAGTTCGGCGAACAGTTCGGCGGTCCACATATCCGGGTTTTTCGCGGGGGCGAAACCGTCGAGGAACCACGCGTCGACCTGCGCGTCCAGTTGTGGCAGTTGCTCCAGAGCGTCGCCGATCAACAGGGTCAGGGTCACGCGACCGTTATCCAGTACCAGGCGTTGGAAGCCTTGATGGATCGCGATGTACTGCGCCAGCAGTTGTTCGGCAAAAGGTTGCAGCTCTGGCCAGAGGGCGAGGGCGCGTTGCAGGTCGGCGTGGCTCAGCGGGTACTTTTCCACACTGACAAAATGCAGGCGCGCACCCGCCACCGCGTGCTGTTCGAACAATTGCCAGGCGCACAAGAAATTCAAGCCAGTGCCGAAACCGGTTTCGCCAATCACCAACCGCCCGTCCACCGGCAAGGCGGCAAAACGCTCCTGCAGTCGGTTTTGTTCGAGGAACACATAACGGGTTTCTTCCAGGCCCGACTTATCGGAGAAGTACACGTCGTCAAACACCCGCGAGTGCGGGCGGCCTTGGTCATCCCAGTCGAGCTGGGCGTGGGTGATGGGCGTCATGGGCGGCTCGGTAAATACAAGGCCGCCATTCTAGCCGATCAACAGGCAATGAATTGACCCACGGCAAGCGCCGATGGAATTTCCTCCCGCGTGTTGCGGCCCAATCCGCTAGTCTTGAGCCATCTTGAAACGGAGCTGCCCATGTTCGAATCCGCCGAAATCGGTCACGCCATCGACAAAGACACCTACGACGCCGAAGTGCCGGCCCTGCGCGAGGCCCTGCTGGAGGTGCAGTACGAGCTGCAACAGCAGAAGCGCTTCCCGGTGATCATCCTGATCAACGGCATCGAAGGCGCCGGCAAGGGCGAGACCGTCAAGCTGTTGAACGAATGGATGGACCCGCGCCTGATCGAAGTGCGCACTTTCGACCAGCAGACCGACGAAGAGCTGGCGCGGCCACCGGCCTGGCGCTACTGGCGTCAGTTGCCCGCCAAGGGCCGCATGGGGATTTTCTTCGGTAATTGGTACAGCCAGATGCTGCAGGCCCGCGTGCACGGGCAGATCAAGGACGCGCGCCTGGACCAGGCCATTGCCGGTGCCGAGCGCCTGGAAAAGATGCTCTGCGATGAGGGCGCGCTGATCTTCAAGTTCTGGTTCCACCTGTCCAAGAAGCAGATGAAGGCAAGGCTCAAGGCCCTGGCTGACGACCCGCTGCACAGCTGGCGCATCAGCCCGTTGGACTGGCAGCAGTCCGAGACCTACGACAAATTCGTGCATTTCGGCGAGCGCGTGCTGCGTCGCACCAGCCGCGACTATGCGCCGTGGCATGTGATCGAAGGGGTGGACAGCAACTATCGCAGCCTCACTGTGGGCAAGCTGCTGCTCGAAGGCCTGCAAAATGCGCTGAAGCTGCCCAAGGGCAAGGCCAGCGGCATGAACCCGGCGCCGTTGATCGCCTCCGTGGACAAGAAGAGCCTGCTGGACAGCCTCGACCTGACGCAACGTTTGGACAAGGACGATTACGAAGAACAACTGATCACCGAGCAGGCGCGTTTCTCCGGCCTGATGCGCGACAAACGCATGCGCAAGCACGCGCTGATCACGGTGTTCGAGGGTAACGACGCGGCGGGCAAGGGCGGGGCTATCCGTCGGGTGGCGGCAGCGCTGGACCCACGGCAGTATCACATCGTGCCGATTGCCGCGCCGAGCGAAGATGAACGCGCTCAACCGTATCTATGGCGTTTCTGGCAAAAGATCCCGGCGCGGGGCATGTTCACCGTGTTCGACCGCTCCTGGTACGGCCGCGTGCTGGTGGAGCGTATCGAGGGCTTCTGCACCCCGGCGGACTGGATGCGCGCCTATGGCGAGATCAACGACTTCGAAGAACAACTGCGTGATGCGGGTGTGATCGTCGTCAAGTTCTGGTTGGCCATCGATAAGCAGACCCAACTGGAGCGTTTCCAGGCCCGCGAGGAAATCCCGTTCAAACGCTTCAAGATCACCGAAGACGACTGGCGCAACCGCGACAAGTGGGACGACTACCGCGCCGCCGTGGGCGATATGGTCGACCGCACCAGCACCGAAATTGCACCCTGGACCTTGGTGGAAGCCAACGACAAGCGCTGGGCCCGGGTCAAGGTGCTGCGCACCATCAACCGGGCGCTGGAAGACGCGTTCGACAAATCCGACAAGCACGATAAAAAGAAAAAGAAATAACTCGGTCCCTGTGGCGAGGGAGCTTGCTCCCGCTGGGCTGCGCAGCAGCCCCAATTGAGCCGCCGCGGTGTATCAGACCTACACGCGGCGCCTGTTCTGGGGCCGCTTCGCAGCCCAGCGCGAGCAAGCTCGCTCGCCACAACGAGCTCACTGGCCACAGGGTGCCCATGCTTTTGCATACGCCGGGTGAATGATCGTCGCGATTGACGGGAGCTGGATCTATCCTCGATCCATCTCCCCACAACCACAAGATCGAGGTAGCCCATGCGTGAAGTAGTGATCGTCGACAGCGTGCGAACCGGCCTGGCCAAATCCTTTCGCGGCAAGTTCAACCAGACCCGCCCGGATGACATGGCGGCCCATTGCGTCAACGCGCTGCTGACCCGCAATGGCATCGACCCGGCGACGGTGGAGGACTGCATCGTCGGCGCCGGCTCCAACGAGGGCGCACAGGGCTACAACATCGGGCGCAACGTGGCAGTGTTGTCGAAACTGGGCACCGGCACGGCCGGGATGACCCTCAACCGTTTCTGCTCGTCGGGCTTGCAGGCGATTGCCATCGCGGCCAACCAGATTGCCTCCGGTTGCAGCGACATCATCGTTGCCGGTGGCGTCGAATCCATCAGCCTGACGATGAAAAGCGTCAACACCGACAACCTGATCAACCCGCTGCTGAAAGAGCAGGTGCCGGGTATCTACTTCCCCATGGGCCAGACTGCCGAGATCGTCGCGCGTCGCTACAGCGTCAGCCGCGAAGAGCAGGACCTCTACGCCCTGCAAAGCCAGCAACGCACTGCCCAGGCTCAGGCCGACGGTTTGTTCAACGATGAAATCGTGCCGATGGCGGTCCAGTACAAGGTCGAAGACAAGAACACCGGTGCAGTGCAGGTGCTCGAAGGCGTGGTTGACCGTGACGACTGCAACCGCCCGGACACCACCCTGGCCAGCCTGCAAGGCCTGAAACCAGTGTTTGCCGAGGACGGTTCGGTGACGGCGGGTAACTCCTCGCAGCTGTCCGACGGCGCTTCGATGACCCTGGTGATGAGCCTGGAAAAAGCCCTGGAGTTGGGGCTCAAGCCTAAGGCGTTTTTCCGGGGGTTCACGGTAGCCGGGTGTGAGCCGGACGAGATGGGCATCGGCCCGGTGTTCTCGGTGCCCAAGTTGCTCAAGGCCAAGGGCTTGCAAGTGGCGGACATCGACCTGTGGGAACTCAACGAAGCCTTCGCGTCCCAGTGCCTGTATGCGCGTAATCGCCTGGAAATCGACAATGCCAAGTACAACGTCAATGGCGGCTCGATCTCCATCGGGCACCCGTTCGGCATGACCGGTTCGCGGCAGGTGGGGCATCTGGTACGTGAGTTGCAGCGGCGCAATCTGCGTTACGGCATCGTCACCATGTGCGTGGGCGGCGGCATGGGGGCGACCGGGTTATTCGAAGCGGTGCGCTGATCTTCGCTACACAAAGTGCGTCGGGTGCCCCTAGAATGCGGCTCCACTTCCTCTGGCTTCTGGGGCACTCATGCACATCTCTTCCGGCCGCTGGGTCTACGGTTTTCTCCTGACCCTGCTGACCGCGCTGCTCTGGGGCATTCTGCCGATCAAACTCAAGCAAGTGCTGCAGGTGATGGACCCGATCACCGTCACCTGGTTTCGCCTGATCGTGGCCGGCAGTTGTCTGTTTATCTACTTGGCGCTGACCAAACGCTTGCCCAGCCGCAAGGTATTGGGCCCCAAGGGCGGTTGGCTGGTGGGCATGGCGGTGTGTGGCCTGGTGGGCAACTACGTGTTGTACCTGGTGGGCCTGAAGATGCTCAGCCCCGGCACCGCGCAGCTGGTGGTGCAGATGGGGCCGATCTTCTTGATGATCGCCAGTGTGTTTGTGTTCAAGGAGCGGTTCAGCCGCGGGCAGGTGTTGGGGTTGTTCGTGTTGATCGCAGGCTTTGGCCTGTTCTTCAACCAGCGCCTGGAAGAGTTGCTGACGTCCCTTGGCGCCTATACCGCCGGCGTGCTGACCATCCTGCTTGCCACTTCGATCTGGGTGTTCTACGCCCTGGGCCAGAAGCAACTGCTGACGGTGTGGAATTCGCTGCAAGTGATGATGGTGATCTACCTCACCTGCGCGTTGTTGCTCACGCCTTGGGCGCATCCCCTTGAGGCCTTGGACCTGAGCCCGCTGCAAGGCTGGCTGTTGCTGGCGTGCTGCATGAATACCCTGGTGGCCTATGGCGCCTTTGCCGAAGCGTTGGCCCACTGGGAAGCATCGCGGGTCAGTGCGACGTTGGCGCTGACACCGCTGGTGACTTTCGTGGCTGTGGCCCTGGCGGCGTGGCTGTGGCCCGAGTATGTGCAGGCCGAAGAGATCAACGCCCTGGGCTATGCCGGGGCGTTGGTGGTGGTGTTGGGCTCGGCGACCGTGGCGCTGGCGCCGTCGTTGCTCGCCGGGCTCAAGGCCCGGCGGTTGCGCATGGCGTCCTAGGCACCGAGCATGTCTTGCGGGCGAACCCACTGGTCGAATTGCTCATCGGTGAGGTAGCCCAGGTCCAATGCGGCCTCGCGTAGGGTCAAGCCTTCGGTGTAGGCCTTCTTGGCGATTTCCGCCGACTTGTCGTAGCCGATGTGCGGGTTGAGCGCGGTCACCAGCATCAGCCCGCGCTCCAGGTGCTCGGCCATCTGCACGGGGTCAGGCTCAAGCCCGGCGACGCAATGTTCCTGGAAGTTGTTGCAGCCATCGGCCAGCAGGCGGATGGATTCCAGCAGGTTGTGGATGATCACCGGCTTGTACACATTCAACTGCAAGTGCCCTTGGCTGGCGGCGATGCCGATGGTCACGTCATTGCCCAGCACCTGGCAGGCCAGCATCGACAGCGCTTCGCACTGCGTCGGGTTGACCTTGCCCGGCATGATCGAACTGCCGGGCTCGTTGGCCGGCAACTTCACCTCGGCCAAGCCGGTGCGCGGGCCGGAGCCCAGCAGGCGCAGGTCGTTGGCGATTTTCATCAGGGCCACTGCCAGGGTTTTCAGCGCACCGTGCAGGGTCACCAACGGTTCGTGGCCGGAAAGGGCGGCGAATTTGTTCGGCGCGGTGACGAACGGCAAGCCCGACAACGCCGCCAGCTCGGAGGCAATCGCCTCGCCAAAACCGTGGGGCGCATTCAGCCCGGTGCCAACGGCCGTGCCGCCCTGAGCCAACTCGCACACGGCGGGCAGTGCGGCGCGAACGGCGCGTTCGGCGTAGTCAAGCTGGGCGATGAACGCCGAAAGCTCCTGGCCGAAGGTGATCGGCGTGGCATCCATCATATGAGTGCGGCCGGTCTTCACCAGCTTCATATGTTTGGCTGCTTGTTCAGCCAGGCCGCCGGAAAGCGTGGCAATCGCCGGTAGCAAGCGCTGATGCACAGCCTGGACCGCCGCGATGCTCATGGCGGTGGGGAAGCAGTCATTGGAGCTCTGGGAACGGTTGACGTGATCGTTGGGGTGCACCGGGCTCTTGCCGCCACGTTTGTTGCCTGCCAGTTCGTTGGCGCGGCCGGCGATCACTTCGTTGGCGTTCATGTTGCTCTGGGTGCCGCTGCCGGTCTGCCACACCACCAGGGGGAATTGGTCGTCATGTTGCCCGTCGAGCACTTCGTCGGCGGCTTGTTCGATCAGGCGGGCGATGTCGGCGGGCAAGTCGCCATTACGGTCGTTGACCCGTGCTGCGGCCTTCTTGACCAGGGCCAGGGCGTGCAACACCGCCAGCGGCATGCGCTGTTCGCCAATGGCGAAGTTCACCAGCGAACGTTGGGTCTGGGCGCCCCAGTAAGCGTCATCCGGGACGTGGACTTCTCCCAGGCTGTCGGTTTCGATACGGCTCATCGGGCACACTCCTTCAGGTCTGTTTGCGCAGTTTAGGCCTTGATCGACCGGTGGGGTTCCCTAAAAGACTTTTCATCGGGTTCATCCCTCGAGAATCCTTGTCCTACATGGCTTGGGGTTGAGCCATAAGGTTTTTTAGGCGCAGAATGGGCGCCCTTGGGGTCCGACCTCGCCTGCTAGAAAAGGAAACTCGATGACTCGTCTTCGTGCCATCTGTACCGCGGTTGCTCTGGTTTGCGCCAGCGGCCAAGTCTTCGCCGATACCGCCAGCCACAACGCCAGTGCCGAAGCCTTCCTTACCCTGGCCCATGCCGACAAGCTGGGTACCCCGGTGTACATGCAAGTGCAGCAAATGTTCGCCCAGCGCTTCGAACAGACCAAGGCGCCTGCCGCCAAGCAGTCCGTACTGGACAGCTACCAGGCCAAGGCCAACGCCGCCCTGGACCAGGCTATCGGCTGGCCGAAGCTGAAACCGGACATGGTCAAGCTCTACACCAGCAACTTCAGCGAATCCGAACTCAAGGACCTGGTTGCCTTCTACCAGTCGCCACTTGGCAAGAAAGTCCTGGAAAAAATGCCTCAGCTGACCCAGCAGTCGGCCCAGATGACCCAGGCCAAGCTGGAAAGCGCCGTGCCGGTGGTGAACAAGCTGTTGGAAGACATGACCAACGAGCTGACGCCTAAAGCCGCCGCCCCGGCCAAGAAGAAGTAAGCAGGAATGACCATGCAACAGCGTATCGAAACGGCGCTTGCCGCCCTGGGCACCGACCACTTGAGCGTGCTGGACGAAAGCCATATGCACAGCCGTGGGTTGCAGACCCACTTCAAGGCCGTGCTGGTCAGCCCGCAGTTCGAGGGGCTCAACCGCGTCAAGCGCCATCAGAAGGTCTACGCCACCCTGGGTGACCTGATGAGCGAATTTCATGCGCTGGCGCTGCATACCTACACGCCTGAGGAATGGGCGAAAATCGACGCAGCCCCGGCCTCGCCGACCTGCGCTGGCGGACATGACTGATGATCGGGTGTCTCTGACACCGGGCATTTGTTAGAATCCGCAACGCGCCGCTTAGCCGGCGCGTTTTTTTTGCATCCGGTTCACCCTTTACGAGGGTAGCCACCTGGAGAGAACACCCATGACTCAACCGATTGTCGTGGCGGCACTGTATAAGTTCGTCACCCTCGAAGATTACGTCGCCCTGCGCGAGCCGCTGTTGCAGGCGATGGTCGACAACGGCATCAAAGGCACTTTGCTGATCGCCGAAGAAGGCATCAACGGCACCGTTTCCGGCAGCCGCGAAGGCATTGACGGCCTGATGGCCTGGTTGAAGAACGACCCGCGCATGGTCGACATCGACCACAAAGAATCCTACTGCGACGACCAGCCGTTCTACCGCACCAAGGTCAAGCTCAAGAAAGAGATCGTGACCCTGGGCGTCGAAGGCGTCGACCCGAACAAGAAAGTCGGCACCTATGTCGACCCGCAGGACTGGAACGCGTTGATCAGCGACCCGGAAGTGCTGTTGATCGACACCCGCAACGACTATGAAGTGTCCATCGGCACATTTGAAGGTGCGATCGACCCGAAAACCACCAGTTTTCGCGAATTTCCCGACTACATCAAAGCCAACTTCGATCCGGCCAAGCACAAGAAAGTCGCCATGTTCTGCACTGGCGGCATTCGCTGCGAGAAGGCGTCGAGCTACATGCTCAGCGAAGGCTTCGATGAGGTCTACCACCTCAAGGGTGGCATCCTGAAGTATCTCGAAGAGGTGCCGCAGGCCGAAACCAAATGGCAGGGCGACTGCTTTGTTTTCGATAATCGCGTGACCGTGCGCCACGACCTGAGCGAAGGCGACTACGATCAATGTCATGCTTGCCGCACACCGGTGAGCGCCGAAGACCGCGCCTCCGAGCACTACGTGGCTGGCATCAGCTGCCCGCATTGCTGGGATAAGCTGCCGGAGAAGACCCGTCGCAGCGCGATCGACCGCCAGAAGCAGATCGAGCTGGCCAAGGCCCGCAACATGCCGCACCCGATTGGTTTCAACTACAAGCAAACTCCTTCCGAGGCCTGACCCATGTCCGCGCGCCTGCTCTATGTAATGGACCCGATGTGTTCCTGGTGCTGGGGGTTTGCCCCGGTGGCCGAGGCGTTGGTGGAGCAGGCCCAGGCGGCCGGCGTGGTACTGCACCTGGTGGTGGGCGGCTTGCGCACCGGCAGCGGCGCGGCGCTGGAGCCGACCACTCGGCGCTATATCCTGGAACACTGGCAGGCAGTCACCGACGCCACCGGCCAGCCGTTCAAGCGCGAAGGCGCGTTGCCCGACGGTTTTGTGTATGACACGGAGCCGGCGTGCCGGGCCATTGTCACCGCCCGCAGCCTGGCGCCGGACTGCGCCTGGAAGCTGCTGGGGCTGATCCAGCGTGCGTTCTATGTGGAAGGCCGCGACGTGACCCTCGCCAGCGTGCTGGTGGAACTGGCGGAACAAGCGGGTATCCCGCGTATCGAGTTTGCTGGCGAGTTTGACCGCGCTGAGCAGCATGCGGCTACGGCGGCCGACTTCACCTGGGTGCAGGACTTGGGCATCGCTGGTTTCCCGACGCTGCTGGCCGAGCGCAATGGTCAATTGGCCTTGCTGACCAACGGTTACCAGCCGCTGTCCGAGCTATCGCCTCTACTGGGCCGATGGCTGGAGCGAGCCACCTGTGCATGAACCCGCCCAGCGCACCGATCGCCTGACCTGGGCGGAAATTCGCCGCCTGGCCCTGCGTCACAAGAAATCACTGTGGATCGCCAATGGCGTCGCCGTGCTGGCGACCCTGTGCAGCGTGCCGATCCCGTTGCTGTTGCCGCTGCTGGTGGACGAAGTCCTGCTGGGCCATGGCGACGCTGCGCTCAAGGTCATGAATCACGCATTGCCGCTGGGCTGGCAGAAGGCGGCTGGCTATATCGGCCTGATGCTGCTGGTGACCCTGTTCCTGCGCTGTGGTGCGTTGGTGTTCAACGTAATGCAGGCGCGCTTGTTTGCGCGATTGGCCAAGGACATTGTGTACCGCATCCGCGTGCGCCTGATCGAGCGGCTCAAGCGCATTTCCCTGGGCGAGTACGAAAGCCTGGGTAGCGGCACGGTCACGACTCATCTGGTCACCGACCTCGATACGCTGGACAAATTCGTCGGCGAAACCCTCAGCCGCTTCCTGGTGGCCATGCTCACGTTGGTGGGCACCTCGGCGATCCTGGTGTGGATGCATTGGCAACTGGCGCTGCTGATCCTGTTGTTCAACCCGCTGGTGATCTACGCCACGGTGCAGTTGGGCAAGCGCGTCAAACACCTGAAGAAGCTGGAAAACGACAGCACCTCACGTTTTACCCAGGCGCTGACTGAAACCCTGGACGCGATCCAGGAAGTCCGCGCTGGCAACCGCCAGGGTTTCTTCCTCGGGCGCCTGGGCCAGCGTGCCCAGGAAGTGCGCGACTACGCAATACACTCCCAGTGGAAAACCGACGCCTCCAGCCGCGCCAGTGGTTTGCTGTTCCAGTTCGGTATCGACATCTTTCGCGCGGCGGCCATGCTTACCGTGTTGTTCTCCGACCTGTCGATCGGCCAGATGCTCGCGGTGTTCAGCTACCTGTGGTTCATGATCGGCCCGGTGGAGCAATTGCTGAACCTGCAATACGCCTATTACGCGGCGGGCGGCGCGCTGACGCGGATCAACGAACTGCTGGCGCGTGCCGATGAGCCGCAGTACGCCGGGGGCGAAGATCCCTTCGTGGGGCGTGAGACCGTCGGCATCGAAGTGCGCGGTCTCAATTTCGGTTATGGCGAAGATTTGGTGCTGGATCAGTTGAACCTGGCTATCGCGCCTGGAGAGAAGGTGGCCATCGTCGGCGCGAGCGGCGGCGGTAAAAGTACACTGGTGCAACTGTTGCTCGGACTTTATACGCCACAGGCTGGAACTATCCGCTTTGGGGGAGCCACTCAGCAGGAAATCGGCCTGGAGACCATTCGCGAAAACGTCGCCGTGGTGCTGCAACACCCGGCACTGTTCAACGACACGGTGCGCGCCAACCTGACCATGGGCCGTGAACGCAGTGACCAGGCCTGCTGGCAGGCACTGGAAATCGCCCAGCTGGATGCTACCGTCAAGGCATTGCCCATGGGCCTGGACAGTGTGGTGGGGCGTTCTGGGGTGCGGTTTTCTGGTGGGCAGCGTCAGCGCCTGGCGATTGCACGCATGGTATTGGCCGAACCGAAAGTGGTGATCCTCGACGAGGCGACTTCCGCCCTCGATGCTGCCACCGAATACAACCTGCACCAGGCGCTGGCGCGGTTCCTCAGCGGCCGTACTACACTGATCATCGCCCACCGTCTGTCGGCGGTTAAGCAGGCTGATCGAGTATTGGTCTTTGATGGCGGTCACATTGCTGAAGACGGGGACCATCAACAGCTGATTGCTGACGGTGGGTTGTACGCCAAACTCTACGGGCACTTGCAACAAGTTCGTTGATTTAGCCTAGGCTGAGCTATCGGAAGCGGTTTTTCGCGTGCGTATCCAGCGGTGCATGTGCAAGGGGCTTCATGAAGCAAAAGCGGACTCTCGGAACGCCACGGCTGTTGGGCATTGTGTGGCCTTTTATCGCCGTCGTACTGTTCCAGGCATTGTTAGGCTGCGTCAGTCTCTACGTGCTGTCGGCAGTGCGCGGCTACGTGGCAGGCGAAAGTTTGTGGTCCAAGGGCCAGAAAGATGCCATTTATTACTTGACGCTCTATGCCGACAACCGTGACGAAACCACGTACCTCAAGTACCAGCAGGCGATCGCCGTGCCCCAGGGCGGGCATGAACTGCGCGTTGCGCTGGACCAATCCACGCCAGACCTCAGCGCTGCCCGCCTGGGCATCCTCAAAGGTGGCAACCACCCGGATGACGTCTCCAGTTTGATCTGGCTCTACCTCAATTTCCGCCATTTCAGCTACCTGGAAAAAGCCATCGAGCTATGGACGGTAGGCGATAGCTACCTGGTGCAACTGGATGACCTGGCCCGGGAGATGCACGGCGCGATCACCCGTGACCAGGTCAGTGCCAACGACGTACGTCAGTGGAAAGCCCATATCATCGCCATCAACGAAGGGGTGACTCCGGCGGCCAAGGCCTTCAGTGATGCCTTGGGCGAAGGCTCGCGGATGATCCTGCGGTTGCTGCTGATTACCAACCTGGCCACGGCCCTCGGCCTGATCGTACTGGCACTGTTGCGTACCCATAAGCTGCTGACCCAGCGCCACGCGTTTGCTGATGCGTTGCAGGAAGAGAAGGAGCGGGCGCAGATCACGTTGGAGTCGATTGGCGACGGGGTGATCACCACCGACGTCGACGGCGCCATCACCTACATGAACCCGGCTGCCGAGGCACTGACTCACTGGAATTCTGCCCAGGCCCAGGGTCTGCCCCTGGCTGCGCTGTTCAACCTGCTGGATGACAATGCCCAGCCAGACGGTTTTACCCTGATCGAACATATCGTCAAGGGCCAGCTCAGTGGCGGCAGCGAGCATTCCAAAACCATCCAGCGCCTGGATGGCAGTACGGTTTCGGTGACGCTGGTGGGCGCGCCGATCCGCAGTGCCGGCAAGGTGACGGGGGCGGTGCTGGTGCTGCATGACATGACCCAGGAGCGTCAATACATCGCCAACCTGTCCTGGCAGGCAACCCACGACGCCTTGACTGGCCTGGCCAATCGCCGCGAATTCGAATTCCGCCTGGAGCAGGTGCTGCACCCCACAGCACAGCATTTGGGCGAGCGGCATGCGTTGATGTTTCTTGACCTGGACCAGTTCAAACTGGTCAATGACACCTGTGGCCACGCGGCCGGTGATGAATTGCTGCGGCATATCTGCGCGCTGCTGCAATCGGACCTGCGCGAGGGCGACACCCTGGCGCGACTGGGCGGCGACGAATTCGGCATCCTGTTGGAGAACTGCCCGGCAGCGGTGGCGGAAAAGATCGCCGAGAGCCTGCGCCACACGGTGCAAAGCCTGCACTTTGTGTGGAAGGGGCGGCCGTTCATGACCACCGTCAGCATTGGTCTTGTGCACCTTGGGCACACCCCTACCACCCTGGAAACCTCACTGCGCGCCGCCGACATGGCGTGCTACATGGCCAAGGAAAAAGGCCGCAACCGCGTGCAGGTTTACCACGCCGACGACTCGGAACTGTCCCTGCGTTTTGGTGAAATGGCTTGGGTGCAGCGCCTGCACATGGCCTTGGAAGAAAACCGGTTCTGCCTTTACGCCCAGGAAATCTCGCCCCTGGGGCACACCGACGGAGGCGATGGGCATATCGAGATCCTGTTGCGCCTGCATGACGAAGCCGGTCGTATCATCTTGCCCGACAGCTTTATCCCGGCCGCCGAGCGTTATGGCTTGATGACGTCCCTGGATCGCTGGGTGGTCGAGAATGTGTTCAAGATCATCAATCGATGCATGCAGGAGCGGCCGGGGCGGCCCATGGCCATGTGTGCGATCAATTTGTCAGGCATCACTATTGGTGACGATGACTTCCTCGGGTTTTTACGTGAGAAGTTTCATACATACGCTATTCCGCCGGGCATGATTTGTTTTGAAATAACCGAAACCAGTGCTATCGCAAACTTAGGCAGCGCGATCCGCTTTATTAATGAACTCAAAGCCTTAGGCTGTCATTTTTCGTTGGATGACTTTTGTGCCGGAATGTCCTCATTCGCCTATCTTAAACATTTACCTGTAGACTTCCTGAAGATCGATGGAAGT
Source organism: Pseudomonas sp. P7759 (assembly GCF_013386445.1). Taxonomy (NCBI): domain Bacteria; kingdom Pseudomonadati; phylum Pseudomonadota; class Gammaproteobacteria; order Pseudomonadales; family Pseudomonadaceae; genus Pseudomonas; species Pseudomonas sp. P7759. The sequence goes on along the minus strand of NZ_JACART010000027.1, from coordinate 66,499 downwards.
TTCGTAAAGGATATGCTGGACGACCCGATTAACCGCGCGATGGTCGAAGTGATCAACCACATCGGCCATGTCATGGGTAAGCGCACAATTGCTGAATTTGTCGAGACACCGCAAATCGAACAGGCATTACTCGAAATTGGTGTGGATTACGCTCAGGGCTACCTGATTGAACGACCGCAATTGTTTACCTTTGATAGCTTGCAGTGTCGACCTGTGCGGCCGCAGCCTCTGTTATTCAAGGCGCCCGGCACATTCCGCTGAAACATTTGCTGGTCTGTACAATCACACTTAAAAAGGAGCCTTAACAGTGATCGACACATTCATCAGAACCGGCCCGCTTATGGAAGCCTCGAGTTACCCGGAATGGGCTCAGAAACTGATCCTGGACTGTAGCGAGAGCAAGCGCCGCGTTGTCGAACACGAACTGTACCAGCGCATGCGCGACAACACGCTCAGCGCCAAGACTATGCGCCACTACCTGATTGGTGGATGGCCCGTGGTGGAACAGTTTGCCTTGTACATGGCACAGAACCTCACCAAGACCAAATTTGCCCGCCATCCTGGGGAGGACATGGCGCGCCGCTGGCTGATGCGCAATATTCGCGTGGAACTCAACCACGCCGACTATTGGGTGCATTGGGCCCGTGCCCACGGCGTGAGCCTGGAGGAGTTGCAGGCCCAGAACGTACCGCCGGAACTGCATGCACTGAGCCATTGGTGCTGGCACACCAGCTCTGCCGATTCGCTGATCGTGGCCATTGCCGCGACCAACTATGCGATCGAAGGCGCTACCGGGGAATGGTCGGCGGTGGTGTGTTCTACCGGCGTCTATGCGGCGGCTTTTCCTGAAGAAGAGCGCAAGCGTGCGATGAAGTGGCTGAAGATGCACGCGCAGTACGATGATGCTCACCCATGGGAAGCACTGGAGATCATCTGCACCCTGGCCGGGCTGAACCCGACCAAGGAACTGCAGACGGAGCTGCGCCAGGCCGTGTGCAAGAGCTACGACTACATGTACCTGTTCCTGGAAAGCTGCATGCGCCTGGAGAAAGAAAAAGCCCCAGCCGTGGCGCGCGAGCGCCAGGCGCGGGTCGCCAGCGAAGCGTGATGTAACGGGAGTGGCGGGGCTTTACCCCGCCATTGCCAGGCGGTTACGGCCTTCGCGCTTGGCCACGTACAAGGCGCTGTCGGCCCGGCGCAGCAGGCTTTCGGCAGACTCGGCGGCCAGCAAGGTCGAGCAACCCAGGCTCACCGTCAATTCGATCCGCGTGTCATCCGCCCAATAATCCTGGGCCTGTGCCGCTTGGCGCAGTCGTTCACCGACCATCGCCGCCGCATCGCGACCCGTGTTGGACAGCAGGATCAGAAACTCTTCCCCGCCAAACCGGAACACCATGTCCACATTACGCAATTGGCCCTTGATTGCCCCGGCGACGGCGCGCAGTACCTTGTCGCCAGCGGAATGGCCGTAAGTGTCGTTGATGGTCTTGAAGTGATCGATGTCCAGCATCAGCAACGACAACGGGTTGAGGTGCCGGCGCGCCATGTCGATTTCCCGTTGCAGGGTCTGGTCCATGGCGATGCGGTTACCGGTTTCGGTGAGCGGATCGCGCAAGGCGCTGCGGGTGGCGGCGCGGTAGAGCAGGGCGTTGCGCATCGGGTAGAGCAGGGTGGCCAGCAGGGATTCGAGTTGGCCAAGTTCTTCTTCCGCCAGACGCTGATTGCGGCGAAAGATCAGCTCGCCCAGGTGCTCACCTTCATGGCTCAGGCTATAACTCACTGAATGGTGGCCGCGGTGGCCGAACTCCAGGCGCAAATCGCTGGCTTGATGGCGGTATAGCAAGGCGTCCAACGGCACCAGGCGCTGGATCTCGCGAAAGAACACAGCGAGGATGCGTTCCGGCTCCAGGCTGGTCTGCAATTGCAGGCCCAATTGTTGTCGGAGTTGCGCAAGGGTGGTGGGACGGCGTGGGACGAGGGATGGCTGACCAAACCCCAGGCGTTGCAATTTGGCACTGTCAAAGTCAATTGCGTTGGTCTGGGTAGGTGTTTTCATAAGCGATCGGCCTCTAAGCACTTGGCTGTCTTACAGGCTCGATGAGAGTGGCGAGTGCCAAGCGTCTTACTGTTCCTTCAGTTCCGTAAAACATGGGTAACAGTCTAGACCGCTTTGCAATGGGTTATAACCCCTGGGCACTGCCGCACGTCTTGTCATCGCTAACCTGCTTGAACAGGGTTAGAGCGAGATTCATGCCAAATACGATCAACTTAATAAAAAGGCTTATAAATCAAGCGACTGTTTTTACCGCAAAATACAGTCGCTGAATGATGACGCCAGTTAATTGGCAACTAAGCTCCAGCAGAATCAGACTAGGGTAGTTCGGTCAATGTGTTCGATGGAGGTAACTCCGGTGAGGGTCATCGCCACGCGCATTTCCTTGGCGAAGATATCCAGCAGGTTTTCCACCCCGTGCTGGCCGTCGGCGGCCAGCGCATAGGCCGTGGCGCGCCCCAGCAGGCAGGCCTTGGCGCCCAGGGCCAGCATGCGCACCACGTCCAGTCCGGAACGGATGCCGGAGTCCACCAGCACCGTGAGATCGTCGCCCACCGCATCGGCAATCGGTGGCAGGGCTTTGGCGGTGGACAGCACGCCGTCCAGCTGACGGCCGCCATGGTTGGAGACCACGATGCCGTCAGCGCCGAAACTCACCGCGTCCTTGGCGTCCTGCGGGTCGAGAATACCTTTGATGATCATCGGGCCTTTCCAGAATTCGCGGATCCATTCCAGGTCTTTCCAACTGATGGACGCGTCGAAATTGTTCGCCAGCCAACCGATGTAGTCTTCCAGGTGGGTGGGTTTGCCCAGGTACTTGGAGATATTGCCCAGATCATGTGGCCGGCCCATCAACCCGACATCGAAGGCCCATTGCGGCTTGGTGACGGCTTGCAACATGCGCCGCTGTGCCGCGAAAGGACCGGACATGCCCGAGTGCGCATCGCGATAACGCGCGCCGGGCGTGGGCATATCCACGGTAAACACCAGTGTGGTCACCCCGGCGGCTTGCGCACGCTCCAGCGCATTGCGCATGAAACCACGGTCCTTGAGCACATACAGCTGGAACCAGATCGCCTGGGCGCTCTGCGATGCCACCTCTTCAATCGGGCACACCGACACCGTCGACAGGCAGAACGGAATGCCTTTGTTCGCCGCTGCCTTGGCCGCCTGCACTTCACCACGTCGTGCGTACATTCCGGTCAGGCCCACCGGGCTGAGGATCACCGGCATGTCCAGCGCCTGGCCGAACAGCGTGGTCTTCAGGCTCAGGTTGTCCACATTGCGCAGGATGCGCTGGCGCAGGCTGATCTCGGCCAGGTCCGAACTGTTCGCGCGCAACGTGTGTTCGGCGTAGGCGCCGCCGTCGATGTAGTCGAACAGGAAGCGCGGCAGCTTGCGCTTGGCGGCTGCACGGTAGTCGGAGGCGGACGAGATGATCATTATTGGGGGCTCCACAAGGCAAGGTGGGTTCAGGATAGGTAATTCTCTGGCATGATAAAAACAACTTTTATCGCTGGTAGCCAGTCGCCAAAGGAATACTGATGAACCTGAGAACGTTGCGCGCCTTTGTCGAAGTGGTGCGCCAGGGCGGCTTTTCCCAGGCTGCCGAGGTGGTGTCCCTGACCCAATCTACCGTGAGCAAGGCGGTCAAGACCCTGGAAGATGAATTGGGCACGCCGCTGCTTAACCGCCTCGGCCATCGCAACGAACTCACTGCCGCCGGTGAAATCGCCTACCGCCGTGCCTTGGTGCTGCTCGCCGAGCGCAACGATTTGGTGGCCGAGATCAACGACCTGCGGGGTTTAAAGCGTGGCGTGCTGCGTATCGGCCTGCCGCCGGTAGGATGCGGTGTGCTGTTTGCGACGATGTTTGCGACCTACCGCCGGCGCTATCCGGATATCGACATCGAACTCACCGAGTACGGCAGCAAAAAGTTGCGCGAATGCCTGGAGGCGGGGGAGGTTGACCTGGCGGCGCTGCTGCTGCCGGTCGACGAAGACTTCGACTACCAGCCCGTGCGCAATGAGCCGCTGATGGCTGTGTTGCCCATCAGCCACCCTTTGGCCCAGCGCAATCGCATCGACTTCACCGACCTGGCGGATTCTCCTTTCATCTTGTTCGAAGCCGGCTTCGCCCTCAACGCGAAGATCCTTGCCGCCTGCGAGCGCAAAGGTGTCACCCCGAAGGTGACCGCACGCAGCGGGCAGATCGACTTCATCATCGATCTGGTCGCCGCCGGACTGGGCGTGGCCTTTGTGCCACGCATGCTGGCACACAAACATCAACACGCTGGCATCGCCCTGATCCCCTTGGACGAACCCCACACAGACTGGCACATCGCCCTGGCCTGGCGCGCCAGCGCCCACCTGCCACCGGCCGCTTTGGCCTGGCTGGAGTTGGCCAGGGAACACGCCGCTTCAACCGGTCATCCGATTTAATCAAGCCGAATGCCCGAAAAGGTTTGACTTATCCTTTTTAATCAGTAACATACGGCGCATTCCGCGATAGCTCAGTTGGTAGAGCAAATGACTGTTAATCATTGGGTCCCTGGTTCGAGTCCAGGTCGTGGAGCCAGATAGCGACATAAAGAAAAGCCTGCAGCGATGCAGGCTTTTTTTTGCCTTGGATTTCTCTAGGCGCTGAACCCCGCTCCCTCCAGGTGATACACCTGCGGCTCCTGCGTAAAAAACGCCTCCAGCCCCAACATGAACTCCCGATGATCCTCACTCGCTTCAAACCCCGGCGTGTGGTCCTCAAGCGATTCCCAGCGCACAATCAGATTGAATCGCTCAGGTGTTTCGATCCCTTGCGCGAGCATGTGGCCCAGGTAGCCTTTCGCACGGGCGAGCAGTGGCGTGACTTCGGTAAATGCGCGTCTGAACGCATCGATGTGCTCTTTTTGAACTGGGAGTACGGCGATCTCGTAGATCATGGCTTCGCTCCGGCAGTGGGCTCGACGGCGATTGCGATTTTGCCCTGTAGGCCGTTATTGGCACTTTCCAGCCGCGCATGGGCGAGTCCGATGTCGGCCAACGCATAGACGGCGCCGACATGGGGGCGCAGCTGACCCTGTGCGACCAAGGTACTCAACTCATCCAGCTTGCCGCGATTCTGCCGCGTGAACACAAAATGGTAACTCGCATTCTTGCCCCAGGCCTGAACCAGGTTCTGTGGCTGGGCGATGTCCACGATCGAGACCACGCGGCCCAGTTGTGCGAGTGCATCAGGGCTGCGGGCGAGTGTGTTGCCGCCGATAGTGTCGAACACCACATCGACGCCGCGTCCGTCCGTTTCCCGCAGGATGGCGTCGATGTAGTCCTCCTTCTCGTAGTCGATGATCACATCCGCGCCCATGCTCCGTGCGAATGCTGCGTTGGCTTCGCGCACGGTGGTGAACACCTTGGCACCGATGGCCTTTGCCAGTTGGATCGCGATATGGCCCACACCGCCAGCACCCCCGTGTATCAGGATACTTTCCCCCACCCGCAGTGCTGCGCGCACGGTCAGCGCTTCCCAGGCCGTCCCGCCGACCAGGCTCAGGCTGGCCGCTTCCAAGTGACTCAGGCTGGGCGGTTTTTTCCCGATAATGCTTTCGGCCGCCACGTGGTATTCGGCATAACTGCCAGGGCCGTCGAAGATCTGCGGGGTGTACCAGACTTCGTCGCCGGGTGCGAAGTGCTTCACGCCCGGCCCGATGGCCTCGACAACGCCGGAGACGTCGTGGCCGGTGATGGCGGGGAGGGGCACCCAGTCGGCATAGTCGCCACGCCGCACCTGATAATCCAGCGGGTTGATAGAAGTTGCATGGACCCGCACCAGTACCTGTCCTGCCTGCGGCACCGGCGTGGGCACTTCGCAGTGTTCGAACGAATCCGGGCCGCCAAATGAGTCAAGCATCATCGCTTTCATTGCATTACCTCGTTTCAGTAATCGTGGGTTTCGGTAAAAAGGGATATCGGGAATTCTCGATATTATGGGATAAAAAATTACAGCTCCTTGCCGATGATTTCAGACAGGGCGCTGATGGTTGCTTCGTTACGCTTGTAGTAGGTCCACTGGCCGATGCGCCGCGTTTCGATCAAGCCCGCGCGGTGCAGCGTCGCCAGGTAATCCGACACGGTCGACTGCGACAGCCCGACGCCTTCCTGGATACTGCTGACGCAGACGCCCACGGTATGAACGTCCCCTTCATCCTGCGGGGGGAAGTTCTTTTCGGGATCCTTCAAACCTTTCAGGATTTCGAGTCGAGTTCGGTTTGAGAGCGCTTTGAATATTTCGAGTAGGTCCATGGTGTGAGGATATCGGGATTTACCGATATGTCAATCTGGAAATGTAGAAAGCCTGCAACGATGCAGGCCTCTAGGATTTCCCTGATTCCTTCAGTTTGTACATCCGCTCCCCATCACCAGATAGCTCGCAATATGCCGTACACCCTGCGAGTCGTCGTAGACCCACTCCACGGGAACCACACCGCAGACCTGACTGGTGTCGGTGACGCTGATGGTTTTGGCCACATCCAGCGGTACGCCGGTCTGGGCGCTTTCGATGGCAGGTGCGGCGAAGGCGTTGCTGAATACAAAAGCAAGGGAAAGCGCGGCTAACATTTTCATGATGAGGCTCCAGGATTCAAAGGGAATGTTCTTGCAGTAAGCGCCGAGCGGAATCGGCCATGATGGGCAGGGCGCCGGCGAGCATCAGCACATCCTTGAGCACCAGCCGGCCGCCGCCAGAGAGGTAAGGGAACCCGTGCTGGGCATCGCCCGCCGCACTCACCCACGCTTCAGGGGTGGTGATCAGAAAACTCAAGGTCACCAGTGGCGTGGCAAAGGCGAGGGCGCCGCCGAGCAGGCCGGTCTTGCGCGAGAGCGGGTTGGAGAGCACCAGCAGGCCGATCAGGATTTCCACCGTGCCCAGCCCGTAAGAGAAGGCGTAAGTGTGGTTGGCCGTTTGCCAGGCACGTTTGTCCTGGTCCAGTTCACCTTCGTGAGTCAGGTGTGTCTTATAGTCCTGCGGCTGCTGGTAGAAGAACGACAGGAATGGGCTGTTGGCGACAAAAGGAGTAATGCTGTCGGCTTCGTAGGGGGCGAACTTCAGCGCGCCGATCCACAGGAAGACGATGCCAATCGCCAGGCGCATCAGGTGGGTGCCGAGGGTGTCGAGCTTGCCGACCGCACGCAGGCCGGCGTTGAATGAATGCAACATGAGGACTTCTCCAGTCATTCCACGGTGTGTGAGAACGTGGGAGAAGTGTGCGGTTTTGCCGGGGGGAGCCTTGTTGCGTAAGGCTCAGGTTTTTGTCTGATCGTCTCAAAGATGGGGGCGTATCAAATGTCGGGCGCTCCTGCGCGCCAACCTTCCAGCGTCCTCCACAACTTCCTCATCGTCGGGTTCTGGTTTTCAATCGCGCAATACGAGCGAATCTCCAGCCGCGTACTCCATTCCTCTCCCCCGGCACGCACCAGCAGCCCGCGTTCCAACTCATCCACCACCGCGCTTTGCGGCAACCACGCCACGCCATAGCCCTCGATGGCCATGCGCATCAGCAGCATCGCCATGTCAGCTTCATAGCAGCGTTCCAGCAGCGCGGGAGCAGGGCCATTCTTGATCACGATTTCCGCCACGCGCCCCAGGAATGTCGTGGCGGTGTAGGCCAAATGCGGGACGGGTTTGCCTGTGTTGCCCGGCAGGCGATACAGCGGTCGGCCACGCTTGTCCGGGGCGCACAAGGGGATGAACGCATCGTGCCCCAAGGCCAGGCTGCCAAAGCGTTCCGCGTCCAGCAGGATCGGCGCCAGCGGGTGGTGGTAGACGATCATCAGGTCGCAGCTGCCTTCTTCGAGCGCAATCACCGCATCATGAATATTCGCCGCCACCACCCGTGCATTGAACTGCTCAGTGTGTCGTTGGAATTGCGCCAGCCACTTGGGCAGGAACGTCATCGACAGGCTGTGGCCGGCGGTCACCTGGATCGAGCGCCCCGGCATGCGTTCCACTTCGCGCAGGCTGGCGCGCAGGCGCATCAGGCCGGCGAGGGCGTCGCGGCTTTCGCTGCAGAAGGCGACGCCCGCAGCGGTAAGTTGCACCGGATAGGTGCCACGGTCGACCAGTTCGACACCCACCCATTCTTCCAGTGAGCGAATACGCCGCGACAAGGCCGATTGCGTCACGCAGCGCACTTCGGCGGCGCGGGAAAAGTTCTTCCACTCGGCAATGGCCAAGAGGTCGTCCAACCATTTGATCTGCATGCCGGCTCTCCAGGCGATGAGCCTTGAGTGTATGCCGCAGCGCCCAGGCGGGGCTGGGCTTTTTACAAACTATTCCAAAAGCGCATGGGGTTAGCCGGATTACTCATCATGGTGGTCGGGGGCTGTCCCTAGAATCCTCGGCATACAACAAAAGCCATCCGAGGGCCGCACCTGTGAACAAGAACAAACTCCCCCGTCGCATTGCAGTCGGCATCGCCCTGGGCGTGCTGGTGGGATGGGCATGTCACCACTATGCCGGCAGTGAGCAGGCCGCCAAGGAATTGGCCGGGTACTTTTCGATGGTGACCGACATCTTTTTGCGCATGATCAAGATGATCATTGCGCCGCTGGTGTTCGCCACCCTGGTGGGCGGCATCGCTAGCATGGGCAGTTCGCGTTCGGTGGGGCGAATCGGGATGCGCGCGATGCTGTGGTTTGTCACGGCGTCGCTGGTCTCGCTGATGCTCGGCATGGCGCTGGTCAACCTGTTCCAGCCGGGTGCCGGGTTGAACATGCAGGTGGTGCAACACGCGACGGCGGCGGTGCCGGTCAACACTGGCGACTTCAGCCTCAAGACCTTTATCAGTCACGTGTTCCCGCGCAGCATTGCCGAGGCGATGGCCAACAACGAGATCCTGCAGATCGTGGTGTTTTCGCTGTTCTTCGGCTTCGCGCTGGCGGGCGTCAAGCGTGCCGGTTACACGCGCATCACCGACACCGTCGACGAACTGGCCAAGGTGATGTTCAAGATCACCGATTACGTCATGGCCTTCGCGCCAATCGGTGTGTTTGCCGCCATTGCCTCGGCAATCACCACCAACGGCCTGGGCCTGCTGGCGGATTACGCCAAGCTCATCGCCGAGTTTTATCTGGGGATTGTGTTGCTCTGGGTGTTGCTGTTCGCCGCTGGCTACCTGTTTCTTGGGCGTTCGGTGTTCACCCTTGGCAAGCTGATCCGCGAGCCGATCCTGCTGGCATTCTCCACGGCCAGCAGCGAGTCGGCCTACCCGAAAACCATGGAGGCCCTGGAGAAATTCGGCGCGCCCAAGCGCGTCTCCAGTTTCGTGTTGCCGCTGGGCTACTCCTTCAACCTTGACGGCTCAATGATGTACCAGGCGTTCGCGATCATGTTTATCGCCCAGGCCTATAACATCGACCTGAGTTTCACCCAGCAACTGCTGATTCTCCTGACGCTGATGATCACCAGCAAAGGCATGGCCGGCGTGGCGCGGGCCTCGGTGGTGGTGGTAGCGGCGACCTTGCCGATGTTCAACCTGCCCGAGGCCGGGTTGCTGTTGATCATCGGTATCGACCAGTTCCTCGACATGGCGCGCACCGCCACCAACGTGGTGGGCAACAGCATCGCCACGGCGGTGGTGGCGAAATCCGAGACAGAGGAAGAACCTGCCGAGCTGCCGCAAAGGGTGCGCACATGACCACCACTTCCCGATTGGGCATCGTCGGCGGGCTCGGCTCGCTGGCGGGCGGCGATCTGTTCTACAAACTGGTCAAATCCAGGGCCGTGCTGGAGGACCAGGGCCGCTACCACTTCCTGTTCGAGCAGCACCCCTTCAAGGATGTGCTGTTGCCCCTGGACCGCCACGCGAGCATGACCGCGCGCAAGTTCTATGTGTTCCAGGTGTGCAAAACCTTTGAAGACAGCGGCGTGGATGCGGTACTGCTGCCGTGTTTCGCCAGCCAGACCTTTCGTGAGGAAATCCAGCAAGAACTCGGCATTCCCGTGCTGGACATGATGCAGGCACTTGTCCGGCACATCCTGAGCAGTGTCGCACCGGGCACCACCCTGGGCGTGATTGCATCGGACTTCGTGCGCCACGCTGGTTTGTTCGAACAGCACCTCGGCCAGCACTTCAACCTGGTGTATCCGGAGGACCACGCCCAGGTCGCGTTGATGGAGGCTATGTATGGCGTCAACGGCATCAAGGACGGCCACCTCGACGGCGTGCCGCTGGAGTCGGTGTACCAGGCGTGCCTGTCATTGCAAGGGCAGGGCGCCACGGTGATCGTGCCGGGCATGACCGAGCTGTCGCTGGTGTGCGGCGACCTGCAACGGCGCGGCATCGGTGTGCTCGATATCAACCAGATCTACGCCGAGTTCGCCACCCAGGCCGACGGCCCGAGGCGCCAGCCGCCGTTCAAACTGGGCATCGTCGGTGGCGTCGGCCCTGCGGCCACCGTGGACTTCATGGGCAAGGTGGTCGCCCACACACCGGCTGGCAAGGACCAGGATCATATCAAGATGGTGGTGGAGCAGAACCCACAGATCCCTGATCGCACCGCCAACCTGTTGCGCGACGAAACCGACCCCACCCTGGCGCTGTACGCCACCTGCAAACGCCTGGAAAGCGCTGGCGCCCAAGCCATCGCGATCCCGTGCAACACCGCCCATGCGTTTGTCGAACGCATCCAGGCGCATTTGCGCGTGCCCATCGTCAACATGCTCAGCGAAACAGTGGAGTGGATCGTGAGCACCTACGGCAGTGGCCAGGCGGTTGGCCTGCTGGCGACCTCCGGCACCCTGCAAAGCCAGGTCTACCACCAGGCGGCGCGGCGTTCTGGGTTGCAACTCATCACACCCGGTTTCGATTACCAGGCGCTGGTGATGAAAGCGATTTATGGCGAGCGGGGTATCAAGGCTGGGTTTATCGAGGGCGTCTGCCGCGAGCAATTGCTGCTGGCGGCAGAGCATTTGTGTGAGCAGGGGGCGAGGGTGTTGATTTTGGGGTGTACGGAGTTGCCGTTGGTGTTGGCGCACAGTGAGTCGTTCCGGGTCGGCAACTATCGCGTTGCCTTGGTGGACCCCACCACAATTCTTGCGCGACGTTGCATCGGTCTGTCTTCAGATGGTCGCAACACTGTGTGAAACCTGGGGTAGGCGCCGTTAGGGCGCCCAATGATTAACAGTCATTTGCTGACAGCTGAGGGCGCCGATCGGTAAGTTTAACCCGTTTCTTTTGTTCCAGACCGCTGCCGGGCAAGGGCTGGTTTTGTACATCGGATGTTTTCGAGAAACATATTGGCCCACGTGGCCAAACTCATCCAGATAAGCAATGTATTGAGTCAAATTCGATTTCCCCATCCATGAGAAACACGAAAGCCCGTGCGATTTTTCGCAACGGGCCTCGGAAGGTGGGCACATGGTTACCCATATGCGTTGAGAAGGAATCTAGCGAAAAAGTGGCGCGGGCTCCAGTCGGTTGATGAGAATCAGGCAGATCCTACGCGTCATCAGGAAATTGCCTCGCTTGCATCAGCGCATCCCAAATTTCTCCAGCGTCGGCGCCAACCCCAGCAGGTCAACCGTACTTTTCCCTGCCTCCAGCCCCGCCCGAATCCCATCCTCCTTATCTTCCCGACTACGGCTCAATCGGATCACTTCTTCAACTCGATCCTGTTCCACCACCACCAGCCCATCGCGGTCGCCGATGATGATGTCGCCGGGGTTGATGTTCACGCCGCCTATCACAATGGGCACGTTGACCTTTCCCGGCTGGCATTTGTTGGTGCCCTTGATGCTCAGGCCGCGGGAAAAGGTCGGGAAGCCCATTTCGATGATGGCATTGGCGTCGCGCACGGCGCCGTTCATCACCAGGCCGACAATCCCGAGTTTCTGCGAGGCCAGGGTCAGCAGGTCGCCCCAGGGGCCGGCTTCCATGAAGCCCTTGGCGTCCACCACCAGCACATCGCCGGGTTTGGCTTTGGTCAGGGCATAGTGGATGGCCAGGTTGTCGTCGGGGCGGCAGTCTACGGTCAAGGCCGGGCCAGCCAGGCGCAGGCTCGGGTCGACCGGGCGCAGGCCGCTGTCCAGAGCGCCTTTCTGGCCCTGGGCTTCGTGGATGGTGGCGGTGCCCAGTTGTTTGAGGGTGTCGAGTTGGTCTTGGGTAACAGGCATGGTGGCGTTCCGTTTTTATAAGGGCTGTTCAAGCGGCTGGGGTGTGACGGCCGAGCCAGTCCAATGCTTGGGCAAGGCTCGGTTGTTCTTCGGTGATCGGTTCCTGCTCCAGGCCTTCGCTGCTGTGGCTGAAGCGCTGGCGCACGCCGCCGAGTACGCTGCTGGCAATGCCGAGCGAGGCCAGTTGGCGCTCGGCTTCTTCGACTTCATGCAAGCGCCGCGTGGCGTGCACCACGTGGGTGGACACGAGCATTTCCAGGAAGGCGGGCAGAGGTGCCTGGTCGATATCCTTGAGCACTTCATAGAGGGCAGGGCGCAGTTGTTGGCGTTCGGCCGCCAGCAATACGTCTACCGCGAGTGCTTCCATGCCTTTGGTGAAGACGCTGCGCAGGATTTTCAGCGTGATTGCATCGCCGGGTTGGCTGGCGGGCAGGGCGCGCGCGGTGGCCCCAGCGCTGAGCAACAGTTCGACAAAGGCATCCGCCTTGGCGCCGGAACACAGCAGCGGGGTCTTTTCGCGCAGGTAGGCAATAGCACCCATGATCGCCACATCTACGTAGTCGACCCGTTGCTGTGCGGCCTCTGCACCAGCCAGGCGCTTGCGCTCGGGGGCAGCGGTGGTGAGGTCGGCAAACAGCGTGCCGGGCTTGAGGTGCGCCATGCATTCGCGGGTCACTTCCAGGGACTGGGTGCCCACCACGCAGGACAGCACGCAGTCCGATTCGACCAGCCAGTCGCCGATGCCAGGGTGGATCTGCACACCCAATTCGTCCGCCAACCGTTGTGCAGCGGGTGCAATGCGTTGCTCACAGAACAGCAACTCCACGGTGGTACGGGACGCCAAGGCCTGGGCATAGCAACGGCCGACTTCGCCGAGACCTACGATTGTTATTTTCATGTCGCCTCCGGATTCAGGTGGCAATACAATTAAAATACAATTTAGGCGATTGCAAACGATTTTTGTACAAAGTGCGCGGACGGTACACTGTCATTGGTGTGCGACAAGCCTCAGAATCCGCTGCTGGCACTCCGGGGCAGAGCCCTGACCCACCTCGACACAGAAGGCAAACATGGCCAACGATCTCATCTACGAGACCTTGAGAAACCGCATCATCGCCGGCCAATACGAGCCTGGTACGCAGCTCAAGGAAGAACCGCTGGGCAAGGAATTCGGCCTGAGCCGCACGCCGGTGCGCGCGTCGCTGAAGAAGCTGGTGGACGACGGCCTGGCGGTGATCGAGGCCAACCGTGGGGTGTTTGTCGCCGGCTGGACCCAGTGGGACCTGGAAGAAATGTTCAGCTTGCGCGAGCTGCTCGAACCCCACGCAGCCTTGCTCGCCGCCCAGCGCGCGACCCCGCAGGACGTGGCTGAACTGCACCGTATCAACGCGCTGATGGCGGACGCCATTGCCAGCAAAGGGCCGGACGTGACCCTGCGCGTGCAGGAGGCCAACCGTGCGTTTCATGCCCAGGTGCTGGAGATCGCCCGCTCGCAGCGGCTCAAGTCGATGCTCGCCACCCTGATCGACATGCCGGTGATCACCCGTTCGTTTTTCCTTTACCGCCCGGCAGACCTGGAGCGCAGCCTGCAGCAGCACCTGGACATCACCTATGCCATCGAGCAGAACGATGGCGAGTTGGCCCAGCGCGCCATGCAAACCCATATCCGCATGGCCTACCTGCGCTTCATGGCGCGGCGCAGTGAGTCGCCCGTTCGTCGATAAAAAAATACAAAAATAAAACAATATGCGTTAGAGTCGGCGCCACGAGACCGGGCAATGACTCCTGCCTGACATTCACAAGGACCCGCAGAAAAACCAGACCTGAGGCGGCTGAAAAGGCCTCAGCGGGAGCCTGCACCCCGGATTCGACACACACGGCACATTCCAATAATAAAACCAGGTATCCCGTATGAGTATTCAGGTCCCCACCGCTGAAAAACCGTCGCGTTTCCGCTGGATCGTCGCAGGGCTGTTTTTTCTCGTGTACACCGTGGCCTCGGCTGACCGCGCCAACCTGGGCGTGGCCTTGCCGTTTATCCGCGAGGAATACCCGATGACCAACGCCGAAGCCGGCGCGTTGCTCAGTGTGTTCCTGCTGGCCTATGCCCTGGCGCAGATTCCCTCGGGTTTTGCCTCCAGCCGTTTCGGGGTGCGCAAGATCTTCTCGTTTTCGATGATTGCCACCTCGGTGTTCACCGCCTTGATGGGCACGGTCAATTCGGTGCTGGCCTTGAAGATCTACCGTTTTGCCCTGGGGATTGCCGAAGGCCCGCTGCCGATTGGTATCGCGTCGACCATCAACCAATGGTTTCCGGCCAAAGAGAAGGGCACCGCCACCGGTATCTTCCTGGCCGCGGTGAAGTTTGGCCCGGTGATCGTGCCACCGTTGTGTGTGGCGATCGTGGCGATGTGGGGCTGGCGCGAGATCTTCTACATCTTCGCCGTGCCGGGCATTGTGTTGTCCATTGCCTGGTACTTCCTCGTGGCCAACCAGCCGGCGCAAAGCCGCTTTGTGAATGCCGGCGAACTGGCGCATATCACTGATGAAACCAACAACGTCATCACCCAGAAAACCGAAGGCGCGCAACGGCACTTCAAGCGCCTGGACGCCTTTATCCGCGTCAAGCCGGTGGAACCTATCGCCACCAGCCGCGGGCTGTTTCGGTCCTGGAATGTGGTCGGTTGCGCCCTGAGCTACAGCTTTCAGGTGGGCATTACCATGGTGTTGTTGTCGTGGATCCCCACCTACCTGATGACGGTCAAGCAGTTCTCGATCATGAACATGGGCTTTGTCTCGGCGGCGCCGTGGGTGGGGGCGATCTGCGGCAACCTGCTCGGTGGCATCCTGTCCGACCGCGTGCTGGGGAAGCGGCGCAAGCCCGGCATGATGCTCTCGGCGTTGGCTACGGTCGGCACCATGTACGCGCTGATCAACTCACCGAATGACCCGACGTTGTACGCTGCGCTGCTGTTCCTCACCGGCACCTTGATCAGTATCGGTTATTCGTCCTACATGGTTTACCCGATGGGCCTGGCCACCAAGAAGACCTTTCCGATTGCCAGTTCCATCGTCAACATGGGCGGGCAATTAGGCGGTGCGGCGGCGCCGTTTCTGGTGGGGCTGCTGCTCGACAGTTATGGCTGGTCCCAGGTGTTCCTGTTTATGGCGATCGGCTCCTTTGCCAGTTTCCTGGTGCTGTTGACCATTGCCGAGCCGGTGCCGGTGAGCCAATGATGGTCATATTTTTAAAGTATCCAAACCCCGTTATTTAGATATTTTTCATAGGTGGACAGCACTGGTAGGCTCGTAAAAAAACAAGAGAAGCGCCCGGCCATGTCGATAAGCCTGTCCACCAAACCCTTCACCACATTGCTGGCTACCTTGGCCTTGATGGGCACGCTGACCAGTTGCGCCAAGGTCGACGTGCATAGCGAAAGCGCCGACAAACCCGAGGCCGATGCCCGTCAGGTCCTGCGCCTGGGCCACGATGGCAGTGCCTACCCGTTCCTGGTGTACGCCAACGCTGATCTCTACAACCCGCCCAGCACCATTGAGCGCGCGGTGGTGATCGTGCATGGCGTGCAACGTGACGGTGACCAGTACTTCAAGACCGGCCGCAAATTGCTCGGCAACGCCCACCTGAAAAACACCCTGTTGCTGGCGCCGAATTTCCTCACCCCCACCGACGCCGGCGTCAGCGACGACATGCCGCTGTGGCCCCGTGACAAATGGATGCACGGCATCGAGTCCCAATTCGGTCACAAAGGCATCCCGGCCTTCCAGGTACTGGACGATGTGGTCGCCTACCTGTCTGACCGCCAGCGTTACCCGGCGCTGAAGGAAATCGTGATGGTCAGCCACTCGGCGGGCGCGCAATTGATGCAGCGCTACGCGGT
Source organism: Pseudomonas sp. P7759 (assembly GCF_013386445.1). Classification (NCBI taxonomy): domain Bacteria; kingdom Pseudomonadati; phylum Pseudomonadota; class Gammaproteobacteria; order Pseudomonadales; family Pseudomonadaceae; genus Pseudomonas; species Pseudomonas sp. P7759. Next base: position 50,386 of record NZ_JACART010000027.1, on the reverse strand, counting down.
GGTGAATGACCTGGATGGCGGCCTCAAGGCCCACGGCTTGAGCATCCGCTACGTCGTTGCGAGCCCGTCGAGCTACGTGTATTTCGAAGAAAGCCGCCTGCAGGACGGCGTGTTCAAGCCCGTCGTGACCGTGATGTGCCCCAGCTACAGCCGCTATCGCTACGGTATCGACGGCGCCCCCGCGTACCTGCTCAACCAGCACCTCAGCAGCCGCCAGTTGTTTGCCCGCTATGCCGCGCGCGACATCACCTACCTGGTCGGCGCCCAGGACAACAACCCCACCAGCCGCGTACTCGACAGTTCCTGCGGTGCCAATTACCAAGGCGCAACGCGGTTGGATCGCCAGCTCAACTACGTGAGCTACGAGCAGTTCCTGTCCCGCCAGTGGCAGATTCCATTGCGCCATCCACAGCACACTCTCCCCGGGATCGGCCATAACGCGGCGCGATTGCTCGGCGATAAAGCCGTTGCACGGATGCTGTTTCCCTAAGCCTAGCCCTACGCTGCGTCTCGATAAAAACAATAAGAGAACTGTATGAGCCCACACTTCCCCTCCACCCGGGCGCCCCGCGCCTGGGGGCCTGGCGCGTTGTCGCTGCTGGCCGCTGCCCTGATCGCCGCCCAGGCCCAGGCCGATACGCTGCCTTCGTCCGGCACCTTGTTCGATAACAGCCGCTCGGTACTGCGCCCCACGGACAACGTGCAACCGGCGCCCCCCGGCAGCGTACGCATCGAAAGCCAGGGGGATGAGCCCGCGCCCACAGCCAGCACCTCGACCCTGCAACTGCAGGTCAAGCGCTTCGTGGTGAAGGGCAATCGCGAACTCAACGACGGGCAAGTGCAGGCCGCGTTGCAACCCTATGTGGGCAAGACGCTGGGTCTGGAAGGACTGCGCGAGGCCGCGGCGCAGGTCACCGCGCTTTACCGGGCGCGGGGCTACCTGGTGGCGCGCGCCTATCTGCCAGCCCAGGACATTCAAGACGGCCAGGTCGTCGTGGCGGTTTCCGAAGGGGTGATCGGCCAGGTCAGCACCCTGCCGGATTCCAATGTGCGCCTGCGTCCCGGCGTGCAGCAGCAGTTCGTCAATGCCTTGCCGGCGGGCACCATCATTCGCGAGCAGGACCTGGAGCGCGTGCTGCTGCGCCTGTCGGACATCACCGGGGTTTCGGTACACGCCATCCTGCGTCCGTCACAGCAACCGGGCGCCGCCGACATCGTGCTCAAGCTCAGCGAAATGACCGCCTGGACCGCCCGCGCCGCCATCGACAACTACGGCAACTACTACACCGGCGCCAACCGCCTGACCTCCAGCGTCAGCCTTAATGACGCGCTGGGGATTGGCGACAGTTTCACCGTCACCTCACAGAACTCTTTCGAAGGCCTGGACATCAAGGGCGTCGGCTACCAACAGCCGCTGGGCGCCACCGGCATCTCGGTGGGCGCCAACTATGCCGAGCTGGAATACAACATCGGCAAGAACCTCAAGGGCCTGGATGCGGACGGCACGGCCGAAGTGTCTTCGGTGTTTATCAACAGCGCCTTGCTGCGCTCGCGGGACAGCAACATCAGCCTCAACCTGGCCGAAGACCATCGGCGCTTCGAGGACTCGGCGGGCGGTTTCACGGTGAATAAATCTGCGGTGTTTCGCAGTGCCACGCTGTATGGCAACTGGCGTGATGCCTGGCAGGGCAACAACAGCTGGAGCCTGGCCTACGGCATCGGCGACCTGGATAAAAACACCGCCGCCGACGCCGCGCTGGATGCGCTCACCGCCAATGCAGCCGGACGCTACAAGAAAGCCAATGCCAATTTCAGTCGCCTGCAATACCTGGGCAACGGCTATTCATTGTTGGGTTCGTTGACCGGTCAGTGGGCCGACAAGAACCTTGATTCGTCGGAAAAACTCAGTCTCGGCGGCCCCAATGGCGTGCGCGCCTATCCCGTGGGTGAAGTGGCCGGTGACGAAGGCATCCTCGGCCGCCTGGAGCTGCGCAAATACCTCGGGCGCTTCAAAGGCGCGATAGCCGAGGGCACCTTGTTTGCGGATGCAGGCAAGGTCACGGTCAACAAGAACCCCTGGGACAACAGCGAAAACACCCTGACGCGCTACGGCTATGGCGTGGGCCTGAACCTCTACCACCGCGACCTGGTGATGAACGCCAGCCTGGCCTTCTCGCCCGGCGAAGACCCCACCAGCGACGACCGCGCCGCCAAGCGCCTGTGGTTCTCCATTTCCGGCTCGCCCCAAGCGTTTGCCGGGTTGGCCAGTGACATCGGTTCCAAGGGCGAAGACTTCGAAGTGGCCGAGACCGATACCGTGATCTACGGCAATATCGGCATTATCCCGGAGTACGTCGACCGCCATGGCTCAACCCCGGCCGCGCCCGCCGACCAGAGCCGTCTCGCCACCCCCAACGGGCGCAACATGGCCAGTTTCTGGCGGGCGCGCGACAACGTCTCGGCCATCGGCGTGCACGGCGGCTATGGCTTGACCGACGATTGGAAACTGCTGTGGCAGCTCGAATACGGGATCTCGATGAACTACATCGAGAGCAACGACAAAACACTGAACACCTCGGCGTCGCCCAGCACCAAGTTGCGCAACACCGGTGCGGCGTTCAACAACACCGACTACGGCACGCTGCTGTATGGGGTGTGGGACATGCCGATGAAAGAGTCCACCACCAGCCTCGACCCGTTCAACGGCAAGACCAGCGCGGCGTACTTCAACATCATCGGTTCGCCGGGGTTCAGTGCCGGGTTGTCGACCAACGTCAACGGCCCGCAAAGCTACAACGACACGGCCGTCAATGGCGATGCGGCGTTCAACCGGCGCCAGGCCGGCGTGGTGGAATACTGGACGCCGGTGTGGAACGGCCTGCAACTCAAACTGGCGTATTCGAACAACGGCATGCGCGCCGCCAGCGATGTGGACAAGGGCTATATCTACGGCAGCAGCCTGACCTACAACAACGGCGGCTTCATGGCGGTGGTCGCGGCCGAGCGGCACATCAACTACTTCGGCATTGCCGACCTGGGGCGCAACGCCCGTGGCCTGGGCAGCACCACCCATGTCACCGACGGTACTTCTTCGGATGACTTCAGCTTCCGCTACGGCCTGGCCTATGACTTTGGCGCGACCAAGCTCTCGGTGATCGCCGATGACCTGTCGTACTCCGAAGATGGCGTGATCAACAACAGCACGGCCACCAGCGACTTGTCCCACTACCGTCGCCGCGCCTACCTGCTGGGCGCGACCCACAAGATCGGCGCCTGGACCTTGAAAGCCAGCTATGGCAAGGCCCTGGCGGGCAAGTGCGAGATGATCCGCGCCACCCCCGTGGAGTGCGACACCCATGGCATGGGCGCCACCCAGTACGCGATGGGCTTCAACTACAAGCTGACCAAGAACATCGACCTGTTCTCCCAGTACGTGTTGCTGAAGAACCAGTCCCTGGCCAACTACAACTTCGCCTTGACCGGCGTGACCGCCGCCACCGGCTATTCGCCCGGCGTGGGCACCACCATCAGTGCCGTTGGCACTGGCATCAACTATTCGTTCTGAGGAGCCGGTCATGCGCCAACCCCATGTTCTCAAACCCCTGACGTTTGCCGTGCTCTGCGCCCTCTACGGCCTGGTGCCGATGCCCGCGCTGGCGCTGGACAACAACGCGTTGCCCACCAACGGCCAAGTGGTTGCCGGCAGTGGCGTCATCAGCAGCAACGGCAATGTACTCACGGTGAACCAGGGCAGCGACCGCCTGATCGCCACCTGGGACACCTTCAATATCGGCAAGAACGCCCAGGTGAACTTCCTGCAACCGGGCGCGTCGTCGGTGGCGCTCAACCGCGTGATCGGCAGCGACGGTTCGCAGATCCTTGGGCACCTGAATGCCAATGGCCAGGTATTCCTGATCAACCCCCAAGGCGTGTTGTTCGGCGCCGGCTCCATGGTGGACGTGGGCGGGCTGGTGGCCAGTTCGCTGAACATTTCCAACAGTGATTTCATGGCCGGCAAAAACGTGTTCGCCGGCCAGGGCGGCGGTGCGGTGGTCAACCAAGGCACGATCAGTGCGCGGGACGGCGGCAGCGTGGCGTTGCTCGGCGCCCAGGTGCGCAACGAAGGCACGGTGGTCGCGCGGCTGGGCTCGGTGGTGCTGGGCGGTGGGGAAAAGATCACCCTGGATTTCACCGGGGACGGCCTGATCAATGTCGAGGTCAACGACCCGGCCATCGGCGCCAGCGTGATCAATCGTGGCCTGCTCAGTGCCAACGGCGGCGCGGTGACCCTGACCGCCCGCGACTCCCAGGCCATGCTCAGCAACGTGGTGAACAACGAAGGTGTGATCGAGGCACGCAGCCTTCAACAGCGCAACGGCCGCATCATCCTCGATGGCGGCGACAGTGGCGTGGTGGTCAACAGCGGCGTGTTGGATGTCTCGGGTAAACAGAGCGGTGAGCGCGGCGGCAACGTGACGATGACTGGGCAATACGTCGGCCTGTTCGACAGCGGCCGTATCGATGCCGATGGAGACATCGGCGGCGGCACCGTGTTGATGGGCGGCGACTACCAGGGCAGCGGCAACCTGCACCAGGCCGACAGCACGTTCATGGGCAGCGATGCGCGCATCAGCGCGAATGCCCTGAGCCGCGGTGATGGCGGCAAGGTCATCCTGTGGTCCAAGGACAGCACCCGGTTCTACGGCGACATCAGCGTGCGCGGCGCCGGCAGCCAGGGGCGTGGCGGGTTGGTGGAAACCTCCGGGCATGCGCTGGATGTGTCCGGTATTGTCGACCTGAGTGCGGTGTCGGGGCAGGGCGGCAGCTGGTTGATCGACCCGTTCAACATCAATATCACCAACGGCGCCAGCACCGGCACCTCCACCAGTTCGCCGTTCACGCCGAATGCCGGGGCCAGTTCCAACCTGAGTTCGGCGACCCTTAATGCATCGTTGTCCGAAGGCGCAAATATCCTCGTGACTACGTCGTCGGGCGCTGGCACTTCGGGGGATATCAACGTGCTGTCCAACGTCAAGGGCGTCGGCAACGCCACCCTGACGTTGCAGGCCCACCGCAATATCGTGATGACCAACACCAGCATCAGCAATGGCACCGGCAAGACGCTGAACGTGTCGCTGGTGTCCAACTTCAACAACAGCGGCAACGGCTCGGTGGCGTTGAGCAACGCGAGCATCAGCACCAACGGCGGTAACCTGACCATCAGCGGCGCGGTGGATCCGGCGACGTCCTGGGCGAGCACCAACGTCAGCAATGGCGTGGGCATTTCGATGACCAACGGCACGCGCATCAGTACCAGCGGCGGCGACATCACTTTGCGTGGCGCCACCTCGTCGAGCCTGGCCGCAGGCTCCACGGCCACCGCGATCAACATCAGCCGCAGCACCCTGGATGCGGGCGGCGGTAACATCAGCATCACCGCCGTGCAGGCCAGCAGCACCGGAAGTGGTGATGCGTTTGTGCTGACGGGCGGCAGCAATATTCTCACCTCGGGTACCGGTTCCATCAGCGTCGACAGCACCAACCTGGGCATCGGCAACGGCACGCGGATCTTCAGCACCAGCAACACCATCGCTACCACCGGCAGCGGCAACCTCACCCTGCGCGGCAGTGCGGTGTCGGGCAGCGGCGTGCTGGTGTGTTCGACGGCAACGAGTTCGACGCAAACCTTGAGCGTGGGCAGCGGCACCTTGACGGTGCAAGGCACCGCCGATTCCGGGAAGGGCGTGTTCCTGGCGGCTTCCACCACGGGCGTGGTGACCCTGAGCGCAGGGGCGGGTGGCACTCTCGCTATCGACGGTTTCAGCGCAGGCGACTCCGGCACGGTGGTGAATTCCACGGGCACCAGCTCGGTGATCAACCTGACAACGCAGGATGGCAGCCTGTCCCTGAGCGGCACGGCCGGCGCGGCGTCAAGTGCGCCAGGCCTGAGCATCCGCAGTGGCGCCTCCGGGGCGGGCAATGGGGTGAATATTCTGTCCGGCAGCGGTGATATCCGCCTGCAAGGCACAGCGCTGGGAGCGGGGTCGGGGTTGTCGTTCAATGCCACCAATGCGCGGGGCTTCAACAACGTGATGAGCGGCGGCAGCGGCAACCTTACCGTCACCGCGCGCAGTGCCGGGGGTTCGGCATTGAGCTTCGACAACGGCGCCAACACCCTGCAAGTGGTGGACGGCACCCTGCGCCTGGATCTGGAGGCGCCAGCGGGCAATTACATCAGCCAGAGCAACGGCACCTCGTCGATTACCGCCACCGGTAATGGCGCGGTGTTGATCAATCGGGGCGGGTTGATCCACAACGGCTTGCTGGAGGCGACCAGCGAGCCGACCCGCCAGTATCATCAGGGCCAGATGGTCGGCGGAACCTGGAGCCAGGTGCTCAAGCCCACGGCCACCGACGAGGTGAGCATCGACGTGGTGCAACCGCTATGACCGACCAACCCTTTTCCCTGGAAGCCTTCGAATACCTTTGCTACAGCCGCGACCACGAAGGCGGCGCGCGCGAACTCGTGCGCCTGCTGCAATTGATCGACCGCAACTACGGCAAGTTGTCCGAACAGTTTTCCCTGAGCGTGTCGCCCGCGCTCACACCAGGAGAGCTGGAAAGCCACGTGCTGACGCGGCTGACCTGCGCCATTACGGCGCTGTTCTCCGACCCGACGTTCAGCCTCAGCCCCAGTGGCTTTGGCCAGTTGATCAACTTGCAGCGCTGGCTGTCGTCGTTGTTTGCCGCCAGTGCCTTTATCAACGGCGACCACATCCTGCGCTCGCTGAACCTGCTCGGGCCGCAGGGTAGCGACTACCGCATCACCGAGCAGAATTTGGTGAAGTTCTGCCTGCTGTACTCGCCGGAATCCCAGTTACCGCTGGATGTTGACCTGCTGTGGGCGCAGAATCCGACGTTGGCGGCGGCCCTGTTCATGGCATTGTTGTCGCCGCGCTTTCTCGGTACTCCGGCGGCGCACTCCAAGCGCGAGGCATTGCTGGCGTGGTTGCCGGGGCGTTTGGAACAACTCGACAGCCTGGATGCACTGCCGCTCAATGTGCTGCATGACGTGTACATGCATTGCAGTTACGCCGACTTGCCCGAGCGCCATCGCATCAAAGCGTCGATCAATACCTTGATCGAACGCAAGCTCGCCAGCCTGGGCATCCACAGCGTGCCCGTCGCCGTGGCGCCGCCGCGCGCCAAGCCGCTGATGCTGGTGCTGCTGGAATGGTTCTCCGGCGGGCATTCGATCTACCGCACTCACTCGCTGACGCTGCAGGCGGCGCGTCGGGATTTCCAGGTGGTGGCCGTGGGGTATGCGGCGAATGTGGATGCGCTGGGTCGCGAGGTGTTCGATGAATTTATCGAGCTGCGCGAGCCGGATGACCTGTTCGCGTGCCTGCGCCAGCTCACTGCCCTCGCCAGCGCACGCCGCCCCGAGGTGTTCTACATGCCCAGCGTCGGCATGTTCCAGGTCACGCTGTTTGCCAGTAACCTGCGTTTTGCGCCGTTGCAGGTGGCTGCGCTGGGGCATCCGGCGACCACGGCGTCGCGGCATATCGACCTGGTCAGCGTGGAGGAAGATTTTGTCGGTGACCCGGCGTGTTTTACCGAACGCCTGTTGCAACTGCCGGCCAATGGTCAGCCGTATCGGCCGTCCGCCATCCCCATCGACTTGCCGCACGTCATGCGTGAAGACCACGCCTGGGTCAACATCGCCATCGCCGCCACCACGATGAAACTCAACCCCACCTTCCTGCGCGCCTGCCAGGCGATTGCCGTGCGCACGTTGCACCTCTACGGCAAACGCGTGCGCTTTCACTTCCTGGTAGGCCAGGCCCAAGGGCTGTTGTTCCCGCAACTGGTGCGCTTGATCGAGCGTTATGTGGGCGATGCGACGGTGTACCCGCACCAGCCCTATGCCGACTACATGGCCACGCTGAACCGCTGCGACCTGTTCCTGAGCCCGTTTCCGTTCGGTAATACCAACGGCATCATCGATGCCTTCACGGCGGGTTTGCCCGGTGTGTGCAAGACCGGGCCGGAGGTGTTCGAGCATATCGATGAGGGCTTGTTCCGGAGGGTGGGGTTGCCCGATTGGACGGTAGCGCGCACCCATGAAGACTATGTGCAGGCGGCGGTACGGTTGGCGGGCGACTACACCGAGCGCGCCGATTTATACCGGCATCTGGGAACAGACGCACCACTGCAGCGCCTGTTCGGCGGTGAGCCCTATGCCTTGAGTGACGCGCTGTTGGCCAACCTGCCGGGCTTGCTATAGTTTTGCAGGCTTGAGTGGATACCCGGTGTCACCCCTATGAAGCGCCATTTCGAAGATTTGCAGCTGGGCAGTATCGAACTCTTCTGCCTCGCCGCCGAAGCCAGCAGCTTCACCGCCGCCGCGCAGGTGGCGGGTGTCACCCCGGCGGCCGTGAGTCGCAGCATCTCGCGCCTGGAAGAACGCCTGGGTTCACGCCTGTTTGTGCGCACCACCCGCAGCATCCGTCTTACCGACAGTGGTCGGACCTTTTTCGAGCAATGCCGCCAGGCCTTGACCCAACTGGTGGAGGCGCAGCAGGAAGTGATGGGCGCGCAGGCCGTGCCGTCGGGCTTGCTGCGTATCAGCATTCCCACCACCTACGCGCATCACCGCTTGCTGCCGCTGCTGCCCAGGTTTCGCGCGCTGTACCCGCAAGTTACGGTGGATATCCACATCAGCAACCGCAATATCGACTTTGTCGCCGAAGGGTACGACCTGGCCATCCGCGTGCGCGCCCAGCCGGACTCGTCGCTGATTGCCCGCCTGTTGGAAGACGGCGAACTGGTAGTAGTGGCATCGCCGTCTTACCTGAAGCGCGCCGGCATCCCACAGACGCTGGAAGATTTGCCCACCCACGAATGTATCCAGTACGAACTGCCGAGCAATGGCCGGCGCATCTCCTGGTTGTTCCAGGTAGACGGCAAGCCGCAGGAATATGCGGGGGAGGCGGGGTACAGTTGTTCCGACGATGTGCTCGGCGGCGTGACCCTGGCCAAGCATGGCGCGGGGTTGTTCCAGACCTATAAGTTTATCGTCGAGCAGGAGTTGGCCACGGGTAGCCTGGTGGAGGTGTTGCAACCGTTTGGCGGGCGTTCGCGGCCGTTTACCTTGTTGTATCCCCATGGGCGCTATGTGCCGCATCGGGTTAGGGCGTTTGTGGATTTCCTGATGCAGTGTCGGGACGAATGGGCGGCGCCGTAGAGGCGGCGATATCCCAGGTCAGCAGGAGTTGGCTGATTGCCGCGTCGATAGTGGCATGGGGCACGTTGTCCCGCGCCAGGATCGAAACGCCCTGCAGGAAGCTGTCAAACACCGTCGCCATCACCGCCGGGTCGAGCGTCTGCGGCAACTGGCCCAGGCGCGTCGCCCGCTCCACACACGCCACAATCCCCGCACGGGTGCGCCGCCGCGACTGGGTCAACCCATCCGCCACCCTTGCGTTCTCCGGGCTCGGCGCGCTCATCACCCCCAGCGCCACCATGCAGCCCTTGGGGTGGCCGTCTTCGCACTGCATGCGCGCCGACTGGCGCAGCGCTGTTTCAACCGCCTGACGCGGTAACAGGCTTTCGTCCCACAGGCATTCGGTGACCTGGGCGTAGGTCGCCAGGTAACGCTGCACGCATTCGTCGAACAGCGCCTCTTTGGAGCCGAACGCCGCATAAAAACTCGGTGCGGAGATGCCGCCACCCAGGCCGGCCTTGAGCTGGGCGAGGGAGGTGGCGTCGTAGCCGTGTTGCCAGAACAGGTGCAAGGCCTGGTCCACGGCGTGTTCGCGGTCGAAAGTGCGGGGGCGGCCCATCTGTGCCATGTCAGGTCTCCGGTGGATAGCGAGATAAATACTAGTCGATACATAAGTCGTTGACAACGTGATGTATACGCCTGCAACATTTATATCGATCAGTATCTAAGTCCCGTTCAAGGAGTTTCCCGTGACACCCTCACTTACGTTATCGGCGTCATCCGACCGCTTGCCCATCGGCGCTTTGCTCGCCCTGGCCATGACCGGCTTTATCTGCATCGTCACCGAAACCCTGCCGGCGGGCCTGTTGCCGTTGATCAGCGAGGGCCTGGAGATTTCGCCGTCGATGGCCGGGCAGATGGTCACGGCCTATGCGTTGGGCTCGGTGCTGGCAGTGATCCCCATGACCATCGCTACCCGCGGCTGGCGGCGGCGCAATGTGTTGCTGCTGACCATCATCGGCTTTTTGCTGTTCAACTCGATCACCGCGTTGTCGTCTCACTACGGTGTGACCCTGGTGGCGCGGTTCTTTGCCGGTGTGGCGGCGGGGCTGGCGTGGAGCCTGCTGGCCGGTTACGCCCGGCGCATGGTTGCGCCACACCAACAGGGCAAGGCACTCGCGCTGGCGATGGTCGGTACACCGATTGCGTTGTCATTGGGTGTGCCGTTGGGCACGTGGCTCGGTGGGCTGGTGGGGTGGCGCACGACCTTTGGCCTGATGTCCGCGGTAAGCCTGGTGCTGATTGCGTGGGTGCTGGTGAAAGTCCCGGACTACGCGCCTCAACCGGCGCACCAACGGCTGTCCCTGGGCAAGGTGCTGACCACGCCGGGCGTGCGGCCGGTGCTGGCGGTGGTGATCAGCTGGATGCTGGCGCACAACATTCTCTACACCTACATCGCGCCGTTCGTAGCGCCGGCTGGGCTGGCAGAGCGGGTTGACCTGGTGCTGTTGGTGTTCGGGGTGGCCGCGTTGGCGGGGATCTGGCTCACGGCCAAGTTGGTCGAGCCGCTGCTGCGCCAGACCGTGCTGGTGAGCCTGGTGACCTTTGCGGCGATAAGCCTGGTGTTCGGCTTCCTGGGCAATGTGCCCGAGGTGATTTATTTCGGCGTAGCGGTGTGGGGCCTGAGTTTCGGCGGCGCCGCGACCCTGCTGCAAACCGCCCTGGCCGATGCGGCGGGGGATGGCGCGGACGTGGCGCTGTCGCTGAATGTGGTGGCGTGGAACAGCGCGATTGCCGGCAGCGGTGTGGTCGGCGGGGTGTTGCTGGACACCTGGGGCGTGGCGTCGTTTCCATGGGCCATGCTGGTGTTGATCGGCGTATCGCTGGTGATCGCCTGGGGGGCCAGTGCCCACGGCTTCACGCCTGGCGCGCGGGATGCAGGAAAACCTACAGCAGCCGGGCACTAATCTGACATTCGTTAGTCAATAATCCTCGCAATATCATCCACTTGGCTCCGCTCGGCGGAGCCTGCCGCTTCACTTCCTTTCGAAGATTTAATGCATGTACCTACGCAAAATTGCCGTTGGGCTGACCGCCCTTGTTTTGCTTTCCTCTGGGGCCAACGCCCGAAGCTTGCCGGACCTCTATTCCAAGCAGGAAAAACAGCTCAACTTCGACAGCTGCGCCGACCTGTTCCCCGCCGCCCCGATCAAGACCGCCACCGTGCCGGCCGCGATGAAACCCCTGGCGCTGTGCTCCGACCATTTTGCGGTGCTTTACTCGCAAACCAGCAAGACGCCACTGGTGGTGGTCGAACGCCTGAATGCTGCGCTCCTGAAGGACGCCAAGGGCGAGGAGCGCACCAACCAGTTCTACGCCGACCCGCGCATTCCCAAAGGCGGCCGAGCGGAGTTGAGCGACTACCGCGCCCAGCATCCCGCCGTGGACCGTGGCCACCAATCCCCAGCTGCCGACGCGCCGAATGCCAACGCCATGGCGCAGTCGTTCGCGCTGTCGAACATGGTGCCCCAGGACCCCACGAACAACCGCAAGATCTGGAGCAAGGTCGAGGCTGACGTGCGCAAGTTTGCCGTGCGCGCCGGTGGCGATGTGTACGTGTTTACCGGCCCGCTGTTCGACCCTGGCTACGGCACCATCGGCGCCAACAAGGTCTGGGTGCCGACGCGCCTGTTCAAGCTGGTGTACGACGCTTCCAGCAAACGTGCCTGGGCGTATGTGCTGCCCAATGCCGAGACGCGCATTCAAAAACCGATGGATTATGAGACGTTTGTGAAGAGCACCGGGCTCAGGTTGTTGGGGGATCTTCCGGTGTCGGGGTCGGTGGGGCGGAGTTGACCAAGCCCGCTCACCACAATGTCTTGCCTTGGGGTTTATACTCGCGCCCATTCAAATCTACCGAGATATCCCATGAACACCTCTGTTCCTCTCGCTCCCGCGCGCGCGCCCGTCGCACCGTTGGTGGCCTTTATCATCCTGGTGCTGGGCGCCCTGTTCCTGCAAAACAGCGTCGGTTCGCATCAGGTGCTGTTGCTGGTGGTCGGCGCGGCACTCGGCTTGACCCTCTACCACGCCGCCTTCGGGTTCACCTCGGCCTGGCGCGTGTTCATCAATGATCGCCGTGGCGCCGGCTTGCGTGCGCAGATGGTGATGCTGGCGATCGCGGTGCTGTTGTTCTTCCCGGCATTGGGGGCGGGCAGTTTGTTTGGGCAGCCGGTGGTCGGGCTGGTGGCGCCGGCCGGGGTGTCGGTGGTGTTTGGGGCGTTCATCTTTGGCATCGGCATGCAGTTGGGCGGCGGCTGTGCGTCGGGCACGCTGTTCACCGTGGGTGGCGGCAATGCGCGCATGCTGGTGACGTTGTTCTTCTTTATCTGTGGCTCGCTGATCGCTACGCACCACGTGGACTGGTGGTTTGCGCTGCCGGCCTTCCCGGCGGTGTCCATCGTCAAGAGCTTCGGCGTGGTGCCGGCGATGGGCCTGAGCCTGGCGGTGTTTGCGATCATTGCAGTGGTGACCGTGCGGCTGGAGAAGGCTCGTCATGGTCAATTGGAAGAGGGTGTGAAAAGCGAACATCAAGGCCTGCGCCGCTTCCTGCGCGGCCCGTGGCCATTGGTGTGGGGCGCCATCGGCCTGGCCTTGCTCAACTACGCCACCCTGGCACTGGCGGGTCGGCCTTGGGGCATTACCTCGGCGTTTGCGTTGTGGGGCGCCAAAGTTGCCAGCGGCCTGGGAGTGGACGTGGCCAGTTGGGCGTTCTGGCAGATGCCGGGCAACGCCAAGGCGCTGGCTGCGCCGGTGTGGGAAGACATCACCAGCGTGATGGACATCGGCATCGTCCTCGGCGCGCTGTTGGCCGCCGGCCTGGCCGGGCGTTTCGCCCCCAGCCTGAAGATTCCGGCGCGTTCGCTGGTGGCAGCGGTAATCGGCGGCCTGTTGCTCGGCTACGGCTCGCGCCTGGCGTACGGCTGCAACATCGGTGCGTACTTCAGTGGCATCGCCTCGGGCAGCCTGCATGGCTGGGTGTGGCTGGTGGCGGCGTTCATTGGTAACAGCGTGGGCGTGCGGTTGCGGCCGTTTTTCTTCGCGGGTGAGCGGCCGCAGGTGGCGTTAAGCGGTTGCTGAGTCAGTCCTGAACGGAACTGTCTGGCGCCTGAGCCGCTTCAGCCGCCAGCTTTTCCCGGTCCGCCTTGCTGATGTATTTATCCTTTTTCTTCGGCGCCAATTTGGCGTTGGCCTTCTTGGCTTTTTCCTTGAAGAGCTGCTGGAGTTTTTTCTGGCGGTTCATGGGGTTCTATCCGGGTTGTTCAGGCTCGGGATGATACCAGCTTCGCCCACTGGGTCGCTTTTTAGCACCGATCTGTGCATTGAATCGCCTGTCCTTTCGCCAATAATCGGGTGTTCCACCGCACAACGGAAGACACTCGATGAGCCTCCACACCCGCACCAAACGCCTGACCGTCCCGCAATTGGTCGCCATGAAGGGCCAGCAGAAGATCGTTTCCCTGACGGCCTACTCCAGCGCCATCGCCAAGCTGATCGACCCGTGGGTCGATTTCATCCTGATCGGTGATTCCACGGCCATGGTCGGTTACGGCCGGTCTTCGACCTTGAGCATGCAGCTTGAAGAAATCATCGGCCATACCCGCGCTGTGGTCGACAGCACGCGCCTGGCGTGTGTCATTGCCGACATGCCGTTTGGCAGTTATCAGGAATCCAACGAGCAGGCCTTTCGCAATTGCGCGCAGGTGTTGGCGCGCACCGGCTGCGATGCGGTGAAGCTGGAGGCCAACCAGGCCTTGGCCGGGACTGTCGAGTTCCTGGTGGCGCGGGGAATTCCGGTCATGGCGCATGTGGGGCTGATGCCGCAGTTCGTCAATGTGATGGGCGGCTTCAAGGCCCAGGGCCTCACCGCCGAAACCGGCGCGCGGATTGCCGAGGACGCGCGGGCCAACCTGCAGGCGGGTGCGTTCAGTCTGGTGCTTGAGGGCGTGGCTGAAGGTGTGGCCCGTCAGATCACCCTCGACTCAAAAATGCCCACCATCGGCATCGGCGCGTCACCGGCCTGCGACGGCCAAGTGCTGGTCACTGAAGATGTGCTGGGCCTGGGCGGTGAACACCTGCCGCGCTTCGTCAAACAGTACGCGGATGTGGGGGCAGTGATCCGCGACGCCTGCGAGCGGTTTGCCGAAGACGTACGCCATGGCCGTTTCCCTGAGGCGCGGCACTGCTACGGGCTCTGACGAACCGCCTGCGACAACTGTTCGACGGCCTGGGCAATATCCTTGCTCCAATCGAGGGTGAAGCTCAGGCGCAGGTGCTGTTTCCAGCTGCCTTGCTGGCTGAACAGTTCACCAGGCGCAATCACGATGCGCTCGGTCAGCAGGCGTTCGAACACCCGGTGCATGTCGACCGGGCGCGTGGCCTCAAGCCAGAAGCATGCGCCGCCCTGTGGAATCGTCCCCTCAAACGCGCCATTGGCGTACTCGTCCAGCAGGGCTTTCATGCGGGTCATGCAGTCGTGCAACAAGCCCCGCAGTTTGTGCAGGTGCGCGTCGATGCGCTTGGACGTGAACAGCTTGGCAATCGCTTTCTGACGGATCGGCGAGAGGCGAAACGCCCGCTCCAGGAACACACGCTGCAACTGCGGCCCACACCCACGGCACAGCACATAACCGTAGGGGGCCTCCGAGCCGATCACCTTGTCGAACGTCGAGAAAACCAAGAGTTTCTGCGGGTCGGCAAAGTCACGGTAGCGCGCCGGCGGGGTCGCGAAATACAAGTCGCCGTACGTGTCGTTTTCGAACAGCCAGATAGCCCGTGCCGCCAGCCACCGGCAGATCTGCTGTTTATCCTCGGCTGGCATGCGGCTGCCGTGGGGAATGTTCACGGTGGATGACAGTACCGCCAGGCGGATGGGCTCACGTTCGAGCAGTTCATTGAGCACGCGCAGGTCGAAGCGGCCGTCGGCGTCGAGGTGCAGTTCGATCACGCGGATGTTCGCCGCCTGCAACTGGCGCAGGATGGCCCACGAACACGGCGACTCCACCAGCGCCACGCTGCCCGCCAGGCCCAGGGCGTTGAGCGATAGCTCCAGCACGCTGTGCAGATCTGCGCCGATGTACACCTGATCGGCCTGCCAGTAGTTGTCCGTGGCACGGGTGTAGCGTTCGGCCAATGCCGCGCGCAACTCGGGCTCGCCGAAGGGCAGGTACTGCGGTGTGAGGGTGCGCGGGTAGTGGCGGGCCAGTTCGCGCTCGATCATCAGCAACGGGTTTTCCAGCGACAGCAGGATGGCCGGGACGTCGGCGCTCAGGGCCAGCATGCCCGGTTGGCGGGAGGTGGCGAAGACCTGATCGAGCAGATTAGCTGAGCGTCCAGCCGACAGAGGCGCCGGCGTCAAACGGGTGAAATAACCCAGCTTGGGCTTGGCGACGATTCGGCCTTCATCCTCCAGCAGCGAATAGGCGTACTTGGTCGTCGACACCGATACGCCGAGGCGCTGCGCCAATTGGCGCAGCGACGGCAGTTTTTGCTCGGTTTGCGCAGGGCTGGCCTCGATCAACTCGACGAGGTAGCGATACACCGCTTGATAGGCGAAAGCGGTGTGCTTGGGGTTAGCCATGCGTGTTCAAGAGGTGACGGTCGCGTGCGCGTCAGCGCTCTGCGGCTTATGCATGACAAACGTTGCCTTTACCCGTTTGGATACCAGCATGTAAGGCACCCATACAAACAAGGCGAACAATGCCCGTGCCATTTCTTTTGCGGTGTTGTTGTCGAAGATGGGGTTATCCACCAGAACGAAGGAGCACGCCCAGGCATCAAGAGGCACGAACACAACCGATGCAATCACCGTGGCGATATAAACCTTGGGGAACAGGTAATGCTTGGTGAAGAACAGATAGACCAAATAAGCGTAGGTGGCCACAAACAATCCGTTGATCAGCGTTTCTGAAATCAGGATCGGCCCCCACAGTGGGCTATATAGGGGCAATCCCGGCGTACTGACGGCGGTGAATGTGCCATTTGTGAAAATCGGGTAATAAATGGTGAGGAGGTTAAAACTCAGGCGGATAATCGAGATGAACAGACCTATCCCGACCAATACGAGCCAGCCGCTTAGCCCCTTTAAATCTTTGCTTTCTTGCATGTCGTGCTCCGTGGGTGACTAACGTTTCGAATAATTGATCAATGGCTGGACGATTGGCGCAGAAACGCAGTGATCAGTTCTATCACCTGTTGTTGGATTTCCGCCCTCGGCCGCCCCCCCGTACCATCCCGGCAAATCATGCCATCGCCCGGCGAGCTTTCTTCAATCAGCTCCATCCCGCCCGGCTTGCAGATCGACATGAACGTGAAGTGAGTGGCATCGCCG
The DNA here is from genome assembly GCF_013386445.1 of Pseudomonas sp. P7759. Lineage (NCBI taxonomy): Bacteria > Pseudomonadati > Pseudomonadota > Gammaproteobacteria > Pseudomonadales > Pseudomonadaceae > Pseudomonas > Pseudomonas sp. P7759. Next base: position 33,770 of record NZ_JACART010000027.1, on the reverse strand, counting down.
ATCTCCACGTACTGAGTCGAGGCTTTGGGCAGGCGCTTGACCAACGCGGCGGACTCCAGGTTAGGGTCCATGTCCTCTGTGGGCACGCCACCCGCAATCACCAAAGCCGGCACCGGAAGGGCGGCGAGACTGGCGTCGGTGAAGCCGGGCGCGAGGCCCAGGTCCAGGGACACAATGGCGGTGACGCGTTTATCGCTCAAGTCAGCGGCCAGCTTGGCTTTCCCTTCGGGCGTGCCGGCGGGGTTCATCTCGTGGTAACCAATGCAACCGCCGAGCTTGGGGTGTGCGTTGCAGGCTTGGGTGAACAAATCGGGATCGAAGCGTGCGCCGGCAATCTCCAGCACGGTCCAGCCACCGAGGGAGTGGCCGACGGCGGCAATGCGATTCTTTGCCACCGCGCCAAATTGCTTGGGCTGCGCCAGGACCGCGTCAATGGCGCGACTCAGGTCGGCCGGGCGCTTCCATAACTGAGCGGCGGCCTGCGGGCTACGGTCCTTGGTGGTGGTGCCGGGGTGATTGACCGCCGCCACGGTGTACCCTTTGTGCGCCAATGCACTGGCCAACCACACCTGTTTGCCCCAATTACCGCCGTAGCCGTGGGAGAGCACGACCAAAGGATGCTCACCGGCAGCCGGTGGTGCATCTGTCACCGCGAGGGCGCCGATGAACACCCCGTTGTCGGCGATCAGTTGGGGTTTGGCGGTGCTTGCAGCGGGATACCAGACCACCATTTCCAGCGGGCGGCTGGTCTGCGCGTCGGGCAGGGTGGTGGTTTTGAAGCCGACGGGGCTTTCGGTCGCGAGGGCGGGCGTGGTCAGGCAAAACACAAGCAGGGCGCGCAAGGCGGTTTTCATTGTTGTTATCTTCCTTGATTTTGGTCGCGCATCATTACCTGAAACCGATCGTCTGGGTACCCCCCTTAACCCTTGGTATTTGCCAACCCAACCCCATAACTGGCCTGTATCCATTGCGCGGAAGAACCGACCATGACCAACCCAACCGAAACCGCCATCCTCGCCGGCGGCTGCTTCTGGGGCATGCAAGACCTGTTGCGGCGTTACCCCGGCGTGCTGCACACCCGCGTCGGCTACACCGGCGGCGATGTGCCGAATGCCACCTACCGCAACCATGGCAACCATGCGGAAGCCATCGAGATCGTGTTTGACCCGGCGGTGATCAGTTATCGGCAGATTCTGGAGTTCTTTTTCCAGATCCATGACCCGAGCACACCGAACCGACAGGGCAATGATCGTGGGCCGAGTTATCGCTCGGCGATCTATTACCTGAGTGAGCAGCAACGGGACGTGGCCGAGGATACGGCAGCGGATGTGGATGCTTCGAAGCTATGGCCGGGCCGGGTGGTGACCGAGATTGAACCGGCCGGGCCATTTTGGGAGGCGGAGCCGGAGCACCAGGATTATCTGGAACGAATTCCCAATGGGTACACCTGCCACTTTATCCGGCCGAACTGGAAGTTGCCCAAGCGCGGTTAAGTCAGCGCAACGGCAAAAAATGAAGGGGCCGGATCAATCCGTCCCCTTCACGGTCAGCCAGCACAGGTCTGCTTGTCGATTTCGAACCGCCCCACTTCTTTTTCGTTTTTGCTGCCAAAAATATAAATCAAAGTGCCGCCCAGCGTGAGGATTGGCGAGCCTTTAGACATCTGCGCGGCGCAAACAACCTCGGTGATGTCGGCGAATGTCGCGTCCAGGTCAAAGCTATCGGGCTGGGTATCGTAGTTGACCAGCGTGTAATAGAACTTTATCGCGTGACTGTTGGCCGCTTCCGCCCGGTCGAACCTTATGTCCTCGTTGACCATCCAATTACGAGCCGTCGTTCGCGCGGTCAGGATGATCAGGTCGCTGAGGTAGCTGGGTTTGCTGGGCTCGGGTGTTTCTTCGAAGGCCTGTTTTATCAGCACGCCGGCCAAACCAACAAACAGCAAGCCCCACGCGGAATACCAAAACACTTTCCTGGTTTTTTCTGTTGCCACGTTGTTGTCTCCTAGACCCGTCACCTATTTCCCTAAATCCCCGACGGCCAGGACCTGCGGTGCATATTGGAGGTACCACGCACGTTGGCCGACAAGCAGGTCGCGGGCGAGTTCGAGCTCTCGCTCGGACATGGCGGCATAAACCCGCTCACTGCGGTCAACGTGTTGCACTTGGTTGTTGACCACTGTGTAGAGCGCCCAGCCTTTGCTTTCCATGCACAGGCGGCTGCCCTGATTGATGATTTGCGCTTCGGTGTAGCCCAGGGAGCGAAAGACCTGCACACCCTGGCCATTCTTTTGGTAGGTAGCGACCTGAAATTGAACACAGGTGTTCAGGCTTTCGCTGAACTGTGTAGCGGAAGACACGTTGTGAGGCACTTTGAAATAGACGTTGCCATCCTTGAAGTCCATATCCGCTCGATCGGAGACCACGCTTTGCGCAGAACTCAAATAACGGGTCTGAGGCGTCGAGGTCGATGCACAGCCGTTGAGGAGGCTGCCGACCACGGCCAGCGTAAGCAGAGAAAGGGTGATTCGCATCGAGACGTCCTTGAGGTGTTCCCAGGTAAATCCATTGGCCATTGAAGTCGGGCATAGCGCAGCTTTGGGAGGGCGGTGGCGCAGTGCGCAATGTTGACACAAACAGGGCTTTAACCGAAGAAACGCCTTCGTAGTGATGGGAGATCAGCGCTTTTCGTACGCCCTGTACTCATTCTGCAGCACGATATGGTCCGCCACGTACTTCGCATCGTGCCAAACCCCATAGATAAACGACGATGCCCTGTTTACCAGATTGGGCAACCCCAGGAAGTAGATCCCGCTCTGCGCGGAGATCCCGCGCTTGTGGAACGGCTCGCCTTTCTCATCGAATGCGTCCACCTTCAACCAGCTGAAATCGAACGTGAAGCCAGTGGCCCAGAGAATCGTGGTCACGCCCGCTTCAGCCAGGTCCAGGCTCACCATCGGATTCATCAAGCACTCAGGGTCAGGCAACAGTTCCCAGGCTTGCGGTTCCGGCGGAAACGGCAAGCCGTTGGCCTCGATATAGGCGTCTGCATCGCGCAGCACATCAAAGTAGGCGCGATCCCCTTCAGCTACGTTCCCGGCCAAGCCCGGTTGGAAGGTCATGACGCCGTCTTTCCAGTCCTGGGTGACGCCCACCAAGTGAATCCCTTGGTGTGCCAGTCGGCGGAAGTCGACGGTCTTGCCACCTTCATAGCCACTTACTGCAAAGGCCACGTGTTTTTTCTTCGGCTGGATTTTGACTTCATCCCACAGGCCCAGCGCACCCAGCCACCAACAGTAGTCACGGCCGCGATAGGCGCGGGGCGGGCGGTAGTGTTCGCCCACCGAGAGGTATACGGTCTTGCCGGCCTTTTGCAGTTCTTCGGCGATTTGTGAGCCGGAGGCGCCTGCGCCGACGACCAGTACAGCGCCTTCAGGGAGTTGACCGGGGTTCTTGTAGCTGGACGAGTGCAGTTGGTGCAGCGGCGCGGTGGTCGGGACGATGTCCGGGATGGAAGGGCGCTGGAACGGGCCGGTGGCAGCGACCACATTGGCGGCTTCGATCACGCCGGCCGATGTCGTCACCTTGAAGCCGGGTCGTCCCACATGACGTTCTACCTGTTGCACTTCTACTCCGGTGCGTACAGGCGCCTGCAACTTGTCCACGTACGCTTCGAAGTAGTCGGCCATGCGCTCTTTGGGGGGAAAGGCTTCCGGCGAAATGCCTTCGAATGTGAGGCCGGGAAACCGGTCATGCCAGGCCGGGCCGTTGGCGACCAGGGAATCCCAGCGCTCTGAACGCCAGCGTTCGGCGATGCGGTGGCGTTCCAGCACGATATGCGGCACGCCCATCAGCGACAGGTGTTCGCTCATGGCGACGCCGGCCTGGCCTGCGCCGACGACCAGGGTGTTGATTTTTTCGACGGACATAGACGGTTCCTGCACAGTCATTACGCGGTTTGGTCCAGCAATTCGGCCACGGCCGTCAGTGCCAGTTGGTAACCCAGCGCCCCCAGCCCGGCGATCACACCGGTGGCGGCCTTGGATACATAGGAGTGGTGCCGAAAGCTTTCGCGCTTCCAGATATTGCTCATGTGCGCTTCGATGATCGGCCCGTCGAAGGCCAGCAGCGCATCCAGGATCGGCACCGAGCTGTAGCTGAGCCCGGCGGCGTTGATCACGATGGCGTCGGCGTTCAAGCGTGCCTCTTGAATCCAGTCCACCAGCACGCCTTCATGGTTGCTCTGGCGAAAGTCCAGGGTCAGGCCCAATGTCGCGGCGAGGTTTTGGCAGCGGGCTTCGATGTTGGAGAAGCTCTCGCTGCCATAGGTGCCGGTTTTGTCCAGGCCGTAGAGGTTGGCGTTGGGCCCGTTGAGGAAAAACACGGTGTGGGTCATGGCGTACTCCAGGTTGTTCAGGGCTGCCAGTCATCCGGCACAACCGCAATCACGTCGATTTCCATCAACCACTCCGGCTGGCCCAAGCCTGAGATCACCAGTCCGGTCGAGATCGGGAATACGCCTTTGAGCCACTTGCCGACTTCCTGGTACACCGGCTCGCGATAGCGTGGGTCGATCAGGTAGGTGGTGGTCTTCACGATGTGTGACAGGTCAGAACCCGCCTCTTCCAGCAGTTGCTTGACGTTCTTCATTGCCTGTTCGGCCTGGGCGCGCGGGTCGCCCAAGCCCACCAGGTTACCGTCGAAATCGGTGCCGATCTGGCCGCGCACATAAATGGTGTTTCCGGCGCGCACGGCCTGGCACAGGTCATTGTCCAGCGCCTGGTTGGGGTAGGTCTGTTGGGTGTTGAACATGCGGATGCGAGTATGGGTCGGCATAACGGCAACTCATGGGAAACGGGATGCAGCCAGCTTCACACCGGCCCGATTGCAACGAAACCAGCATTTGCGCGGGGTAGTGCTTAGGAAAAACCGAAGCCCGTGCAGGTCATCGGTTGGCGCGTGACCCGGCACGAACCCTGCAACGCTCCCCGTACAGTCATTGTTGAGGGGCAGGCGTGATGCTCAGTCGTATTACTCAGCGTCAACTGGAGTATTTCGTTGCGTCGGGAGAGGCGGGCAGCATCAGTGCGGCCGCTGAACGCATCCATGTGTCGTCGCCTTCGATCTCGGCGGCGATCACCCATATGGAGGCCGAACTGGGCATCCAACTGTTTATCCGCCACCACGCCCAGGGCATTTCCCTCACGGCGGTGGGGCGCCTGGTGATGCAGGAAGCCAAGCTGATCCTGGAGCAGATGACCAACCTCTACACCATCGCCTCGGAGTCCTTGAACACTGTGCGCGGGCCGTTGCGGGTCGGCTGCCTGGCGTCGCTGGCGCCGATGATCACGCCGGAACTGGTGTTTGGTTTCGGCCGCGCGTTTCCCGGCGTGCGGCTGACGCAAGCCGAAGGCAACCATGAAGAACTGCTGGAAAAGCTGCGCAGTGGCGAGCTGGATATCGCCCTCACCTACGACTTGGTGACCAGCCCTGATATCGACTTCCAGCCCCTGGCCCAGCTGCCGCCGTATGTGATGGTGGGCGAGTATCACCCGCTGGCGAACTCGCCGGCCGTCAGCATGCAAGACCTTGAGGCTTACCCGGTGGTGCTGCTCGACACGCCGTGGAGCCGCGACTATTTCCTCAGCCTGTTTATCCAGGCCGGCACCACGCCGAACATCATCATGCGCTCCACCAACCTCGAAACGGTGCGCGCCATGGTGGGCAACGGCATCGGCTATTCCTTCGCGAATGCGCGACCCAAATCGAACCTGTCCCAGGACGGCAAACGGGTGATCCGCCTGCGCCTGGCCGGTTCACACCGGCCGATGCGCCTGGGCTACGCCACGGCCTGCAACACCCAGCCGTCGCGGGTGGTGTCGGCGTTTGCCGAGCGCTGCCGCATGTTTGTGTCCGACCAGTACATCCCCGGCATGGCGCCGCCGAGCTTTTTTGACCCGCATGCGGTGCGGGTCTTGAGTGGGGTGAGCTGATTTTCTCAGGTGTTCGCACCAAAAAGTGGCGAACGGGTCTTTTTGGGGCTGCTTCGCAGCCCAACGCGGGGCAAGCCCGCTCGCCACACACAGCCTTCTAGGCTGCATAGGTTCTGCCTACCCAGTGCCCCGGCTTTTACGAATTGACCCTAAGTGCCTCCCCCCACGACTCTGAACCCATCGATGTAGATCAACTTCTCAGGGCACAGCGACGATGACATTCGACTGGAATTACATGTTTGGTTTGCTGGGCGATGCCGAGTTCTGGCGTGCGACGTGGACGGTGATCAAGCTCAGTACCCTGACCTGGGTCTTGAGCATCGGCCTGGGCTTTCTGCTGGCGCTGGCCAAGCAGTCCAAGCATGGCCTGCTCAGCGTGCCGGCGCGCGGCTATATCTGGCTGTTCCGCAGCCTGCCGCTGCTGGTGCTGCTGATCTTTATCTACAACCTGCCGCAAGCGTTGCCCGGCACCTCGGCGGTCCTGGCTGACCCGTTCTGGTCCGGCCTGCTCGCGCTGGTGATCTGCGAGACCGCCTACGTGGCCGAGATCCATCGCGGCGGCCTGCTCTCGATTCCCAAGGGCCAGGGCGAAGCGGCGCGGGCACTGGGCCTGAAGTTCTTCGGCACGCAATGGCGCGTGGTGATTCCCCAGGCGTTGCGGGTGGCCTTGCCGTCGCTGGCCAACGAATACATCTCCATCGTCAAGCTCACCTCGTTGGTGTCGGTGATTTCCCTGACCGAGATCCTGATGGTCGGCCAGCGCCTGTATTCGCAGAACTTCCTGGTGATCGAGACCATGGCGGCGGTGGCGTTCTTCTACGTGTTCATCGTCACGGTGTTCGACTTCCTGCTCAAACGCCTGGAGCGCTTTCTCGACGTCAACCAGCGCAACGTGTCCCGTGTTCCCGATGCGGCGGTGCTGGCCCTGGCCACCCAACAGCGCACCGCCTTGGCGCGCCCGGCCACCAACGGCGAACCTGCGTTGCAGGCCGCGCGGCTGCACAAGGCCTACAACGATATCGAGGTGCTGGGCTCGGTCAACCTGCAGATCCAGCCCGGTGAAGTGGTGTCGGTGATCGGCCCGTCCGGCTCTGGCAAAACCACGCTGATCCGCCTGCTCAATGGCCTTGAGCAACTGGACAACGGCGAGATCAGGATCAACGGCCAGCCGTTCATTCACCTGAACAAAGTCGGCGCGCAGAAGCCCCAGTACATCGAGCACGCCGAGCATCGCCTGAACATCGGCATGGTGTTCCAGAGCTTCAACCTGTTCCCGCATTTGAGCGTACTCGACAACCTGCTGATGGCGCCCAAATACCATCGCCTGGGCGCGACCTCCGAGCTCAAGCAACAGGCCTACGCGCTGCTGCACAAGGTCGGCATGCTCGATCACGCCTGGAAGTACCCGCACCAGCTGTCCGGCGGCCAACAGCAACGCGTGGCCATCGCCCGCGCCCTGATGATGCGCCCACAGATCATGCTGTTCGACGAGCCCACCTCGGCCCTCGACCCAGAGAAAGTCAACGAAGTGCTGCAAGTCATCGAAGCCCTGGCCGAGGAGGGCATCACCATGGTGATCGTCACCCACGAGATGAACTTCGCCTTCAAGGTCTCCGACCGCATCGTGTTCATGGAGAAGGGCCGCGTGGTCTGCGACGACACGCCGGGCGCCTTGCGCAGCGGCCACAACCCACGCGTGGAGGCGTTCCTCAAGGACGTCTCGCTGGCGTGACCCCCTCAACGTTCAGGAAAAACACAATGATCGAGCAAGCGCACATCGAACAATTCCAGCGTGACGGTTTCTTGGTGGTCGAAGGCGTGTTGTCGCCGGAGGAAGTGGCCGCGTTGCAACACGATTTCGACCAGTGGGTCGAAGAAAGCCGCAGCCATGAGCAGGGTTGGGGTGCCACCGTCGATGGCCGCGAGCGCTTTGACTTGGAGGGCGATCACCGCGCCGATCACCCGTCGCTGCGCCGGGTCAGTTCGCCCACCGAGATTTCAGCGGCCTATGAGCGCGTAGCGTTGCACTCGCGCATGGCGGCGATTTCCGCGCAGTTGATCGGCGCTCATGGCACACGCTTCCACCACAGCAAGATCAACTCGAAACTGCCCCACACCGCGACTCAGGTGAAGTGGCACCAGGACTTCCTGTTCACGCCCCACAGCAACGACGACATCGTCACCGCCTTGCTGATGGTCAGCGAAGTGACCCCGGAAAACGGCCCGCTGAACGTGATTCCCGGTAGCCACAAGGGCCCGTTGTGGTCGCACTGGCAGCACCAGCGATTTACCGGCTCGGTGGACGACGCGGTCGTCGAAGAACACTGCCAGCAACCGGTGGCCTGCTACGGCCCTGCGGGCTCCGTGTGCTTCATGCACACCCGTCTGCTGCATGCTTCCAGCCCCAACGAGACCGAACTGCCGCGCACTCTCTTCATCAGCGTGTACGCCGCTGAAGACGCGCTGCCATTCGGCGAAAACCCTCTGCCCAGTGCACATGCCGGCGTGCTGGTGGCCGGTGAAGAAAGCGGCTTGGTGCGCTCCACCGAAAACCACGTGCGCTTGCCGCAAAAGCCTCGTGGCGCCTCGTTCTTCGTGCAACAGGCGGGACAAGATTCAGCCACTGCCTAACCCCCCTAAACCTTGCAGGTAATCACCATGACAGCGTTTCGTAAAAGTGTTCGTCCCCTTGCCGTGTGCCTGCTGGGCGCAGCGGTTGCGATGACTTCGTTGGCGGCTTCGGCGTTCCAGCAGGACGGCAAGATCATCGCCGGTTCCGACGTGACGTTCTTCCCCTATGAGTACATGGATAACAATAAGCCCGCAGGCTTTGACATCGAGTTCATGGACGGCCTGGGCAAGGTCATGGGCCGCAAGGTCGAGACCCTCGACACGCGGTTTCCCAACCTGATCACCGGCCTGCAAGCGGGGCGTTTCGATGTGACCAACTCGTCGATGTACATCACGGCGGAGCGGGTCAAGGTCATCGACATGATCCCTTACCTCAAGAGCGGCGAGTCGATCCTGACCCTCAAGGACAGCAGCTTCCAGCCCAAGACCCCGGAAGAGTTCTGCGGCCACAAGATCGGCTCCATGGGCGCCACGTCGTGGTTGGCGCAGATGAACAAGCTGTCGGCCGAGTACTGCGTGGCCAAGGGCTTGAAGCCAATCCAGATCAGCGAATACAGCACCGACCCGCAAACCACCCAGGCCCTGCTGGCTCACGCGGTTGAAGCGCAGATTACCGACGCCGCCGTGGCCCGTGGCGTGATCGACAAACTCGGCAGCCGCGTGGTGATTTCCTCCGACACCCTGATCTACCCGGTGCTCAACGGCTTCGGCGTGAAGAAGGGCAATGACACGGTGAAAAAGGCCTTGCTCGACGGCCTGGAAAAATACCGCGCCACGCCGGAATACGCCGCCTTGCTCAAGAAGTACAACTTCCAGGCACCCACCGATGCCGACATCGCGGCATTGATGCCGAAGTAAACCCATCAGCGCGTGCCGCATACCCGTGCGGCCGCGCCCTGCGGAGACCGATTCATGGCGTTATCCCACGAAGAACAGACGCGCATCGACTTGGCGACGACCTTTCGCATCATCGCGCACCTGGGCATGCATGAGGCAGTGGCCAATCACTTCAGCGCTGCCGTGTCGGCCGATGGCAAACAGTTTTTGCTCAACCCGAAGTGGAAGCACTTCTCGCGCATTCGCGCCAGCGACCTGCTGCTGTTGAACGCCGACGATGCGTCCTGTGCCGATCACCCAAACGTGGACGCCACCGCCTGGTCGATTCACGGGCAGATCCATCGCCTGCTGCCGCAGACCCGCGCGGTGCTGCATTTGCACCCGGTCTACACCACGGCTGTGGCGTGCCTGGCCAAGCCGCATATCCCGCCGATCGACCAGAACACCGCGCGCTATTTCAACCGCGTGGCGGTGGACGAACTGTACGGCGGCATGGCCGACACCGAGGCCGAAGGCGCGCGCCTGGCCGGGTTGCTGGATGGCAAAAGCCGGTTGCTGATGGGCAACCACGGCGTGATGGTCACGGCCGGTTCCATCGGCGAAGCGTTTGACGATATCTGGACCCTGGAGCGCGCCTGCCAGATCCTCGTCACCGCGTGGTCCACCGGGCAGCCGTTGCGGGTGTTGTCGGATGAAGTGGCGGAAAAAACCGCGCGGGGCTGGGAAGGCATTGCCGATTTCTCGCGCCAGCACTTTGAAGAAATGAAGCAATTGATGATCGACGCTGACCCTTCGGTGCTCGACTGAGGACTCCACATGACGTTTTCCGTTGTCGCCCGCTGCGCCGAGACGGGCCAGTTGGGCATCGCCATCAGTTCATCGAGCATTGCCGTGGGCGCGCGTTGCCCGTGGCTGCGGCCCGGCGTGGGGGCGGTGGCGTCGCAGAACATCACCTTGCCAAGCCTGGGGCCGCAGGTGCTGGACCTGTTGGAGCAGGGCTTGGCGCCAAGTGAGGCGTTGGCCGCCTTGGCTGGGCAGGATCACAGTGAGTACCGCCAGGTCACGGTGATTGATAACCAGGGCCGCACCGCGCATTTCAGTGGCGCGCAGACCCTGGGCATCCACCATGCGGTGAGGGGCGAGCAGTGTGTGGCGGCGGGGAATATGCTCGCCCAATCTGCTGTGATCGACGCCATGGTGGCGGCTTTCGAACAGGCCTCCGGGCCTCTGGCCGACCGCCTGCTGGCGGCGATGCATGCCGGTCTGGCGGGCGGTGGTGAGGCGGGGCCGGTGCATTCGGCGGCGCTGGTGGTGGTGGATGACCTCTTGTGGCCCATCGTCAATCTGCGGGTGGACTGGGCCGATGAAGACCCCATCGGTGCCCTCGATCAACTCTGGCAGGCCTATCGCGGGCAGTTGCAGGCCTACATCGATCGCGCCATCAACCCACAGATCGCCCCCGGCTACGCCGTACCGGGAGACGACCGATGAACAGCCGCGACCTGCTGGCGCAACTGGTGCGTTTCGACACCACCAGCCGCGAATCCAACCTGGCCATGATCGACTTTGTGCGCACGTATTTGCAGGGCCACGGCGTGGCCTGCGAGCTGCTCTACAACGAACACAAGAGCAAGGCCAATCTGCTCGCGACTATCGGTCCGGCAGAAGTGCCCGGCATTGTGTTGTCCGGGCATACCGACGTAGTGCCGGTGGATGGGCAGCGCTGGAGCGTGGCGCCGTTTGACCTCACCGAGAAAGACGGCAAGTTGTACGGCCGTGGCACGGCGGACATGAAGGGTTATATCGCCTGTGTGTTGGCGTGTGTGCCGGCCTTGGTGAACGCCTCGCTGCGCATGCCGGTGCACATTGCGCTGTCGTATGACGAAGAAGTCGGCTGCCTGGGTGTGCGCTCGCTGATCGAGCGATTCCATGATCAGCCGGTCAAGCCCTTGTTGTGCGTGATCGGCGAACCCACCGAACTCAAGCCGGTGCTCGGCCACAAGGGCAAACTGGCAATGCGTTGCCATGTGCACGGCGCAGCGTGCCATTCGGCCTATGCGCCGGCGGGGGTGAATGCCATTGAATACGCCGCGCGCTTGATCAGCGAGCTGGTGCGGCTCGGCGAAGCGCTGAAGGCGCCGCAGCATCTGGATCAACGCTTTGATCCGGCGTTTTCCACGGTGCAGACCGGCCTGATCAACGGTGGCAAGGCACTGAACATCGTCCCGCAGGACTGCAGTTTCGACTTCGAAGTGCGCTCCTTGCCGGCCCAGGACCCCTGGCAAGTTGCCCGGCAATTGCAGGTATACGCCGAGCAAACCCTGCTGCCGGCGATGCGGGCGGTGAGCGGGCAAGCGGCGATCAGCCTCAGCGAGTTGTCCAGCTATCCGGGTTTGGCCACGTCGCTGGAAAGCCAGGCCGCCGAGTGGGTGGCGCAGTTCTGCGGCTCAAGGGAATTCGGCACCGTGGCCTTTGGCACGGAAGGTGGGTTGTTCGACCAGGCCGGCATTCCCACGGTGGTGTGCGGGCCGGGCAGCATGGAGCAGGGGCACAAGCCGGACGAGTTCATCAGCGTGGAACAGTTGCAGGCCTGTGATCGGATGCTGGCGCGGGTGCTGGAGTTTGTGAGCCAGCCTTCAAACTAAGGTATACACGGCCCATACCCAGGTAGGATTCCGAGCGTTGTAGCCCCGTCGCACACTGTTTTGCAGGCGAGACATTCGCCTTCAAACAACAGGAGAGCGACCATGACAACCCTACTGAAAGCCCCGACCGAAGAACTGGTGCCGTCGCGCTACGCAGTGCGCGTCGGTGAAATTGATGTGCTGGTGATCAGTGACGGCGTGCTGCCGCTGCCGACCCAGACCATGTCCACCAACGCCGACCCCGCCGCCCGCGCGGCGTGGTTCAAGCAAATGTTCCTCGGCCCGGACGCGTTCGACTGGGCGCTGAATGTGCTGGTGGTGCGCAGCGGCGAGCAGGTGATTCTGGTCGACGCCGGCCTGGGCGGGCAATTTCCCGGTTTCCCACGGGCCGGGCAGTTTCCCAAGCGCCTGGAAGCGGCCGGTATCCCGTTGTCCTCGGTGACCGATATCGTGATCACCCATATGCACATGGACCACATCGGCGGCCTGCTGGTGGACGAGGTCAAGCGCAAGTTGCGTGCGGACGTGCGCATTCATGTGGCGGCCATCGAGGTCGATTTCTGGGCGTCGCCGGACTTCACCCATACCGACATGCCTGCGCCGGTGCCGGACGTGCTACGGGCTACGGCCCAGCAATTCATGGGGTTGTACAAGGACAATCTGCATACCTTCGACGATGAGCATGAAGTCGCGCCGGGTGTCATCGCCAAGCTCACCGGCGGCCATACGCCGGGGCACAGCGTGGTGTATGTGACCTCGGGTGGCGAGCGGTTGACCTTTGCCGGTGATGCGCTTTTTCCAGTCGCCTTCGAACACCCTGATTGGCATAACGGCTTTGAACACGACCCCGAAGAGTCGGTGCGCGTTCGCGTGCGGTTGATGAACGAAGCGGCGGCGAGTGGTGAGTTGTTCGTGGCCACCCACCTACCGTTTCCGTCCGTGGGGCGGGTGGTGGTGGAGGGGGATGCGTTTCGCTGGGTGGCTGCATTCTGGGATTACTGATCCTTGGCCACACCCACCCGCCACTGCGCAGGCGGCAAAATCCCATTCACCAGGTAATTCCCCACAATCCGCGATTTGTACACGCGCGGGTTGTGGTTCGCCAAGGTGCGCGCGTTTCGCCACAACCGGTCCAGCGCCTTGTTGCTGGCGGTGGCACTGGCGCCCAGCGCATCGAACAGCGCCGTGGTGGCCGCCAGTGTCGCATCAACCACCGGGTTCACTGCCAGGCACACTTCCAATTCAGCCAATGCAACCTGCGGGTCGTCATCGTGCAACGGCTGGTCATGGGCGATCACATAGCGGGCGGTGTATTCCAGTCGCTGCGCCGCTTGCTGGGCGATGGCTTGCGCGGCGTAGGCCTGGCTGGCGACTTCGCCGATCACTTGCAGCAGTTGCACGTCCTGGCCGGCAGTGTCGGCATTGCCGGTGGTGAAGGTGCGCGAGCGTTGGCTGAGTTCTTCGGCGCCACTGAGGGCGGCGCGGCGGGCGATGCCGGCGAGGGTGCTGAGGTGGTAGAGCTGGAAGAACGACTGGCCGTGGCCAAAGCGTTGTTGGGTGAGGCGTACCTCGTCGTCCACCACGGGCGCGTTGTCGAAGAGGCAGGTGCCGCTGGCGGTGAGGCGTTGGCCGAAGCCGTTCCAGTCATCGACGATTTGCACGCCCGGCGCCTTGAGGTCCACGACCACGCTGTAGATCGTGCCGTCTTCGCCGGTGGCGATGGTGTTGATCAAGTCGCTGTAGAGCGCGCCGGTGGTGTAGAACTTTCTGCCGCTGATGCGCAAGGCACCGGCTTCGTCACGGTGCAGGCGGGTTTCGAAATCGCCACGGGCCTGGTTGCCGACTTCGGTGCTGCCGGGGGAGAGCAGGGCACCCTGGCCGAGCCGGTCCAGCCACTTGGCGCGCCAGTCGAGGTCCTTGGCGCTGAGCACATCCTCACAGAAACCGAAGTGCCCGCGCAGGGCCTGGGTGATGTTGGAGTCGGCGGCGGACAGTTCCGTGAGCAACGCCAGCAGCTCGACCAGCGTTGCATCCTGGCCGCCGTAACTGGCTGGCAGGCGCCAGCGCGGCAAGCCCAAGGTGTTCAGTTGCTGGATCACGGTGGCGAGGCTGCCGCGTGTCTGATCCGCCACGGCCGCCTGCGCGAGAATCTGCGCAAAGAGCGGGCGAAACGGCGCGGCCAGTTGTTCGTAGCGGGCAGTGGGCGGTGCGCCCCAGATGTTCAAAGCGGGAATCGACATGCAATGGACCTTGCAGAAAATGGTTCAGGTGCTGGGGTCCAGTGGTCTGGTGAGCTCACCCTAACTCAGGCGCGGCGAAGTTTTTAATACGAAAAGCAGCTAGCGACCTGTACGACGGTTCTATCGATAGTGCCCAACAGTATTAAACCCCGCGCTTTTATTGCGTTAGCTTCTACGTCAAATGACCAGACTGCACGCCCACAGATGGTTGAACCAACCCTCCAACCCTGTGGGATTTTCCATGATCAACCGTCGAACACTGCTGTCCTTGCTGGGCCTGGCCTCTCTTGCACTGTACGGCCACTCGGCCGGCGCCGCCGAACCGCTGACCCTCACCGTGGGGGATCAGTTCTTCTCCAACCGTATCGTGCTGGAGCTGTCGGGCGAGCTGAAAGACCTGCCCTACAAAATCGACTTCAAACGTTTCAACACCGGCTCCCCGGTGGCCTCGGCCGTGGCCAGCGGTGCGCTGGATGTGGGCATCGTCGGCGATACCCCGGTGATCAGCCTGGCCGCCAATGGCGCGCCGGTCAAAGTGGTCGCCAGCACCCAGACCAGCCTCGACGGCGTGGGCATCGTGGCGCGTAAGGGTATTCAATCGGTGGCCGACCTCAAAGGCAAAACCGTTGCCATCTGGAACGGTTCGTGGAGCCAGCAACTGGCGTACAAGGCGCTGGATGAAGCCGGTGTGCCGCGCAGTAGCGTCCACTTCAAATACCTGCTGCCGGCCGAGGCCAGCCTGGCGCTGACCCAGGGCGACATCGACGCCTTCGGCACCTGGGAACCCTATGTGTCGCTGCAGGAAAAAGAAGGCAGCACCCTGATCCGCAACGCCAAGGGCCTGATGAGCGCGCCCACCTACATCGTCGCCTACGAGCCGGCCCTGGCGCAGAAAAGCGCAATCATCAAGGACTTCATCGCCCGCCTGACCCGCGCCCGGGTGTGGAGCAACACCCACGTTGATGAATATGCCGAAGCCTGGTCGAAGGCGAACCAGTCGGCACCGGAAATCGCCAAAGTGTGGTTCAAGCGCGACGCGATCAAGGTGCTGCCGATCTCGCCGACGATCATCAGCGAGGCCCAGGCCACGGCGGATTTTTTGGTGGATGCACAGATGTTGAAACAGCGGTATGACGTGGCGCCGTTGTTTGATCGGGTGCTTTAAACGCGGGGGAAATAAGCGCTCACAGTATCCACGGGCTGTTTGTACAGGTGCTGAACTAGGATTTTTGACTCCGGCGCTCACCGGAAACAAAATTCCACTGGCATCGACAAGGAGTAGCCAGTAGGCTACAAGTGATACTGTGACTAATTCAATCGGCAGGACGCCGGAGTTTGATACATGGCTCGACGGTATGCGGGATATTTGGGGGAAAACGGCGATTCTTGCTCGCTTGGACCGGGCGGAGGAAAACAATTTTGGGGATTGTGAATCCGTAGGTGACGGCCTGAGTGAGATGCGTGTGTTTGTCGGGCCCGGCTACAGGATGTATTTCGTGCGTACGGGAGTCACTGCCTACCTGATGTTGTGGGGGAGCGATAAAACCGACCAGAAAAGAGGAATCAAGCGGGCTAAAGAGATTCTTGATGCCCTGAGAGGTAGATGAAATGAGCGAATCGAAATTCAAACCCGAGGACATGCCGATCCTCGATCTGGATACGTCCGGCACTAGCGTCTATGAAGCGTCGCGCTTCCTCGACAGTCCGCAAACCATCAGTGCGTATCTGGCGCAAAGCATGAAGTCTCAAGACCCGCAGGTACTCATGAAGGCGCTTGCCGAGGTTGCCAAGGCCCAAGGTGTGAACAAGGTGGCGGAAGCGGCTGGGGTGAATCGGGAGAGCCTTTACAAAACCCTGAAGGGTGGCTCGAAGACACGCTATGAAACGATCCAGAAGCTGATGCTGGCGTTAGGGGTTGAGTTGACTGTGCGGCCGATTGCAGGAGCGAGCAAGCCCGCCCCTACAAAAATCTGAATCAGCGCACCAGGCACGGCTGCTTGTTGTTGAAGCGCCACCCTGGAATCAGAAACTGCATCGCCACGCTGTCATCGCGCGCGCCGAGGCCCATGCCTTTGTACACCTCATGGGCCTTGGCGACTGCGTCCATGTCGATCTCCACACCCAGGCCTGGCTTGCTCGGCACTTTCACATAACCCCCTTCGATCCTCAGTGGCGCCTTGGTCAGGTGCTGGCCGTCCTGCCAGATCCAGTGGGTGTCGATGGCGGTGATGTCGCCCGGGGCTGCGGCGGCGACCTGGGTGAACATCGCCAGGGAAATGTCGAAGTGGTTGTTGGAGTGCGAGCCCCAGGTCAGGCCCCATTCATGGCACATCTGCGCCACGCGTACCGAGCCTTGCATTGTCCAGAAGTGTGGGTCGGCGAGGGGGATGTCGACGGATTGCAGCTGGATCGCGTGGCCCATTTCGCGCCAGTCGGTGGCGATCATGTTGGTGGCGGTTTTCAGGCCGGTGGCACGGCGGAATTCAGCCATGACTTCGCGGCCCGAGTAGCCGTTTTCGGCGCCGCAGGGGTCTTCGGCGTAGGCGAGCACGTGGTGCTGGTCGCGGCACAGGCGGATGGCTTCATTCAATGACCAGGCGCCGTTCGGATCGAGGGTGATGCGCGCATCCGGGAAGCGTTCGGCCAGGGCGGTGACGGCTTCGATTTCTTCGTCGCCGCTCAATACGCCGCCTTTGAGCTTGAAGTCATTGAAACCGTACTTGGCTTTGGCAGCTTCAGCCAGGCGCACTACGGCGTCGGCCGTCAGGGCGGTTTCGTGGCGCAGGCGGAACCACTCGTCATCGCTGTCGGCTTCGTTGCGGTAGGCCAGATCGGTGGCGCTGCGGTCGCCCACATAAAACAGATAGCCGAGCATTTTTACCGCATCGCGTTGCTGGCCTTCACCGAGCAAGGCGGCCACCGGGACTTCGAGGAATTGGCCCAGCAGGTCGAGCAGCGCGGCTTCCATGGCGGTGACGGCATGGATGGTGATGCGCAGGTCAAAGGTCTGCAAGCCACGGCCGGCGGCATCGCGAGAGGCAAAGGTGCTGCGCATCTGGTTGAGGATGCGCTGGTACTGGCCGATGGGTTGGCCGATCACCAGGCTGCGGGCA
This sequence comes from Pseudomonas sp. P7759, assembly GCF_013386445.1. NCBI lineage: Bacteria > Pseudomonadati > Pseudomonadota > Gammaproteobacteria > Pseudomonadales > Pseudomonadaceae > Pseudomonas > Pseudomonas sp. P7759. The sequence continues at coordinate 16,312 of NZ_JACART010000027.1, read as the reverse complement.
TCTTCCAGGGTTTCGCGGATGCGTTCGCCGCCGGGCACTTCGCCCACGCCGGTGTTGCCGGAGCTGTCCTTGAGGATGACGATATTGCGTGTGAAGTACGGGCCGTGGGCGCCGCTGAGGTTCAGCAACATGCTGTCGTGGCCGGCGACGGGGATGACCTGGAAGTGAGTAACGACGGGCGTAGTCATGGCAAGTTCCTGAATAAGCTTAAAGAGGTTTGCTGAGGGCGGCGCGGGTGGGCACGGCGCTCGGTGAAGCCAACACGGCAGAGGGCGCGGTCTTGGCGAAGAACACCAGGATCGCGGCGAGCACCGACGTGCCGGCCAGGCCATAGAGGCCGCCCTGGATCGAACCGGTGGTCTGCTCCAGGAAGCCGAACGTGGTGGGCGCAACGAAACCGCCCAGGTTGCCGATGGAGTTGATCAACGCGATCACGGCGGCGGCGATACGCACATCCAGGTAGCCCTGGGGAATCGGCCAGAACAGCGACGATGCCGACTTGAATCCGATGGCCGCAAAGCAGATCGCCACAAAGGCAAAGACCGGCCCGCCCGTGGTGGACATGAACATGCCCGCTGCCGCAATCAACAGCGCTGCCGCCACCCAGGCCTGCTGGAACTTGAACTTGCCCGACAACGACGCGAAGGCGTACATGGCGATGATCGAGATCAGCCAGGGGATCGAGTTGAAGAAACCGACCTGCACATCACTGAGGTCACCCATCTTCTTGATGATGCTCGGCAGCCAGAAAGTGGCGGCGTAGATCGTCAGTTGGATGCAGAAATACAGTGCGCAGAACAACAGGATCTGGCGGTCCTTGAGCAGCTTGCCGAGGGTCGGCTTGACGCTGGTGAGGGCCTCACGGTCGCGCTGTTCCTGGTCGATGGCATTGACCAGCGCGTCCTGTTCTTCGCGGCTCATCCATTTTGCGTCGTGAGGTTTGGAGTCCAGCCAGAACCATACAAAGAAGCCAATCACCACCGAAGCCAAGCCTTCAATGGCGAACATCCATTGCCAGCCGTGGAAGCCAAAGCCCTCGATCTGCAACAGCACGCCTGACAGCGGGCCGGAAATCAGCGACGCAACCGCCGAGCCACTCAAAAAGATCGCAATGGCTTTACCGCGTTCCACGCCAGGCAGCCAGCGCGTGAAGTAGTAGATCACCCCAGGAAAGAAGCCGGCCTCGGCCACCCCCAGCAGGAAGCGCAGGATATAGAAGTGGGTTTCGTTCTGGATGAAGGCCATCAGCGTGGCGACGATGCCCCAGGTGAACATGATACGAGTCAGCCAGATACGCGCGCCGACCTTTTGCAGCAGCATGTTGGAGGGCACTTCGAACAGGGCGTAGCCGATGAAGAACAACCCGGCGCCGAAGCCATAGGCGGCTGCGCCGATGCCCAGGTCATGCTCCATGTGCGTGCGCACAAAGCCGATATTGACCCGGTCGATGTAGTTGAGGATGAACATGATCACGAACAGTGGGAGCACATGGCGCTTCACTTTGCTCACGGCGCGCGCGAGGACGGGATCACTTTCGGGTGTGGCAGATACATGGATTGAATTGGTCACAATTCAAAACTCCCCCTGATTATTTTTATGCGGGTTTGCGTGTCTTGTTGATAGACATCATACAAGTAGGCTTCTTGAGATCGCAATCCAAGGGTGAGTGTTTTTCTTCTTATAACGCGGTGTAGAGAATAGGAGTTTCGGTTATTTAAGCCGTTAATGCTGGGGTTTGTGCCGCTTTTTGAGCGAAATGGTATCCGGTGGATGCCGTGAGAGGGGTATCTGTCAGAGAGGGGCTTAAGTTTGGTTGTCATACAAGTTAGGGGTTTTTTCAATCAACCCAGGCCTGACGCCGGGCTGGGTGGTAAGCTCCCCCCAGCTCAACCCCGTGGACCTGTTGCAATGCCCATTGAAAGTGGAATCCCCCTGCGTAAACGCTCCACCAACCTGGCCCAGGGCGTGGTCGATGCGCTGACCCAGCGCATCCTGCTCGGCCAGTTGAAACCCGGCGAAAAACTGCCCTCGGAATCCACCATCGTGCTTGAGCACGGCGTGAGCCGAACCGTCGTGCGCGAAGCGATCTCCAAATTGCAGGCGTCGGGATTGGTCGAGACCCGTCACGGCATCGGCACCTTTGTGCTGGCGCAACAGGCGCAGCAGGGCTTGCGCCTGCATGTGGACACGGTCGCCAGCGTGCGCAACATGCTCGAACTGCGCCTGGGTCTTGAGGTGCAAGCCGTCGCACTGGCCGCCGTGCGCCGCACCGACCAACAACTGGCCCACATGCGCCAGGCACTCGACGACTACCAGGCCTCCCTGGCCAACAACGACAGCTGTGTGGAAGAAGACAAACGCTTCCACCAACTGATCGCCGAGGCCACCGGTAATACCTTCTTCACCGAAATCATGCTGCACCTGGGCAATGCGATGATCCCGCGCACCCAGGTGAAGGGCGATGAACGTGGCGGCGCCGACTTTGCCCAACTGGGTCAATTGGCGAACCTGGAACATGAGGCGATCTTCAACGCGATCAAACGCCAGGACCCGGACGCCGCCCGCGCCGCCATGGTGCTGCACCTGACCAACAGCCGGGACCGTTTTTCGGGGGAGCAGGGGCGTTGAACGAACACACCTTATCCCTGCGCCTGGAGCGCGTCGCCGCCAACGTACCGGCAGGCGCGCGCCTGGCCGATATCGGCTCCGATCACGGTTATTTGCCGGTGGCGCTGATGCGTCGCGGCCTGATCACGGCGGCAGTGGCGGGGGAGGTCGCGACCACGCCCTTTCATGCGGCGCAACGCACCGTGCGCGACAACGGCCTGGAGCACCAGATCAGCGTGCGCCTGGCCGATGGCTTGGCGGCCATCGAAGCCCATGACGGCATCACTGCGATCAGCGTCTGCGGCATGGGCGGCGAGACGATCCGCGACATCCTCGAAAGCGGCAAGCGGCAGCTGAGTGGCAGGGAACGGTTGATCCTGCAACCCAATGGTGGCGAGCAACCGTTGCGCCAATGGCTGATGGACAACGGTTACTCGATCCTCAGTGAAGAGTTGCTGCGCGAGAACCGCTTCTACTACGAAATCATCGTCGCCGAGCGCGGTGAGGCAATGGTTTACACCGCTGAACAGCTGTACTTCGGCCCGTTGCAGATGCAGGCACGCAGCCCGGCCTTCATCGCCAAATGGCAACGTATGTTGCGCCAAAAGCACAAGACCCTGGCCAGTTTCGAACAAGCTCGGCAGGCCGTGCCGCAAGAGAAGCGACAAGAGATTGCCCAGCAGGCCAACTGGATTACCGCGTTACTGGCCTGATATCCCTTCATTCAAACCTGATGACCTAGGACACCCATAATGGCCGACGCCACTGACCCCACCTTCTACGACCGTGCCGACGCGCACATCGAACTGTCGAACGAGCAACTTCAGGTTCACGAAAACCTCGGCCAGGTCAGCGCCTCGATGATGTTCGGCACCACGCGCTTCAATGCCTGGGCCAGTGCGCGCAACTTCAAGTCCGGCGCGGAAATGGCCGATGCGCGGGAGGCGATGCTGAAGTACTTCTGTGACCAGTACCGGATGATGCTTGAGGATAATCTGGATGATCACATCAATAATTTTGGCCGGTACATGTCGACCCGATAAGCCACTGTTACAGCTCTGCACAGACCTTGAGTGCTTTTGCCCCATTTTCGCGCACGCTACGTGCGCGATTGCTTCCCGCGCCGCCTATCTTGGGCACGCCGACAGCGGCCCGTATCTTGCTTGAGCCAAGCTAATCAATGACATGGCATTTTGCCGTCAGTCATTTCAAGGCTTCACCCAGCGGTGCACCGCGTGGGTCGTTTTTGGGGAGTGGTCGGACATGCACAGCCTTTTGTCACCGGGTATCCGCTTGCTGGGGCGTTTTGGTTTTGCGCGCAAGTTCCAGATCCTGTTCTTCCTGTTCATGCTGCCCCTGGCGGGTAGCCTGTGGATGATCGGCTCGGACTATCGCGACAAATTAACCGTGATTTCCAGCGAGCAGTCCGGCGTCCGGCAACTGTTGGCCCTGGATGCGCTGGATGGCCAACTGACAGCCCAGCGCAACCTGGCCGCGCGCTGGAAGGCGGCGGACATTCTGCACGCGCCCACGCCAGCGGCGAAGGCGGCGATGGACAAGGTCGACGCTAACTTCCCGGTGATCCTGCAAAGCCTGCAAGCCCTGGGCGATTCGCTCAAAGCCCAGCACGTCAGTGCCGATATCCTCGCGCGCTTCGACGCCTTGCAAGCGACGGTCAAGGGCATGGACTCCCAATCCCTGCGCACCGTGGGCTGGTGGCCGGACGGTTACGACCGTTTCACCTCGGCCCTGACCGCGATGCAAACCCTGCGCGAGCAGATCACCCTGGACGCCGGGTTGATCCTCGACCCGTGGCTGGAAACCTACCTGCTGATGCAGATTTCCACCCAGCACACCCCCGACCTGATCGAGCGCATTGGCCGCATGGCCAGTGTCGGCCAGTCGTCCATTGCCTCGGGGCAGTTCACCTTGCAGAGCCGTTTGCAGATGCGTGACCTGCGCAGCCGCATCGGTGATGCGCGGGACCAGTTGGTCAAGGCCGCGGCCTCGCTCAAGGCCAAGCAGTATGCCGGGCTGGAACCCTGGACTGTGCAGTACGACAACAGCCTGCAACGCCTGGACAATGAGCTCAAAGTACTCGACGACGGCGTGTTTGGCGGCACCATCAAGCTCGACACGGCGGCCTTCGAAACCAGTGTCGACGGTATGCTCGACAGCCTGGGCGCGCTGCGTAACCAATCGCTCGATTCGTTGGATGCGCGCCTGGGTCACTACCGTGATCGCTCGTTGCAGAAGTTCGTGCCGGTGGCGGCGACCTTCAGCCTGTTGGCGCTGGCCGCGTTGTACCTGTTCATCTGCCTGCAAGCTTCGATCCGCCGTAGCGCCAGTGGCATCACCACCCTGGCCGAGTCGTTGCGGGACGGCAACCTGTGCGTCGAGGTGGCGGTGGAAGGGCGCGATGAACTCGCGGCCATCAGCACCGCGTTGAACGTGGCGGTGGTGCAGTTGCGCACCAGTCTATTGGGGGTCAATCACGAGACGCAGCAACTGGGTTCGGCGGTGCTGACCCTCAACTCCCAGTCGGGCAGCACCCTCACCGAAGTCGAAGACCAGCAACAACAAATCAGCCAGATTGCCGCTGCGGCCACCCAATTGGCCGCGACATCCCTGGGCGTCGCCAAAAGCTGCGAACAAGCTTCCGGCAGCGCCCAGCAGACCCGGCGCATCGCCGAAGACAGCAGCCGCGACAGCCAGCGCACCACGGCCAGCATCCAACAACTCAACCTGCGCCTGACCGACACCGCCGATGCGCTGGAGCAGGTCAGCCAGCAGGGCCAGCAGATTCAATCGGTGGTCGACACCATCCGTGGTATTGCCGAACAGACCAACCTGCTGGCGCTCAACGCCGCCATCGAAGCCGCCCGCGCCGGTGAGCAGGGACGGGGGTTTGCCGTGGTGGCCGATGAAGTGCGTAGCTTGTCGCAACGCACCCAGGCTTCCACGGCGCAGATCGCCGGCACGGTCGACAGCCTGCGCGCCACGGTCAGCCAGGCGGTCACGTTGATGGGCGCCGCGTGTGAACAGGCGCTGACGGATGCTGAATCCGTCACCGGGCTGGGCGCGCGCTTGGGCGAGATTGCCGGCGCGGTGCAGCACGTCACCGACACCTTGGCGCAGATCGCCACTGCCGTAGAGGAACAAGCGGCGACGGCGGATGAAGTGAGCGGCAATATCCAGCAAGTGGACCAGGCGGCCGGGCGTTTGCTCGACGGCGCACGGGCAGTGAACCGGGCGGCCGACACCCTGAGCAAGGGCAGCCAGGCATTGAGCGACAACACCGCGCGGTTTCGCCTGGGTTGAGCAGGTTTTTTGTGGTCAGCAAACTTCCTCTGGTGTGCCCGCTCGCCACAACAAGCCCACTCACCACAAGAGGTCCGCTTACCGCAACATCACGATCCGCAAGTCAGGAACCTTCGGCTTCTACAGGGCTCACTTACTAGGTCGCTCTGTTTCGTCGCCGAAAGGACTCCGCATGACTTCAGCCCCGCCAACGACCCTCCCGCACGGCCCCGTCACCCGCGAACTCAGCTTGCGCGCCGTCATCACCGGCAGCGTACTCGGCATCCTGCTCACGCCGTCCAATGTCTACGCCGGGTTGAAGATCGGCTGGTCGTTCAACATGTCGATCATCGCGCTGCTTATCGGCTACGCCATCTTTCAAGGCGTGGCCAAGCGTTCCACCGACCACCTGCCGTGGACCTTGCACGAAAGCAACATCAACCAGACCGTCGCGTCAGCCGCCGCGTCGATTATTTCGGGTGGGTTGGTGGCGCCGATCCCGGCCTATACCTTGCTGACCGGTAACCAGTTGGATGCCATCCCGATGATCGCCTGGGTGTTCTCGGTGAGTTTCCTGGGCATCTGGATCGCCTGGTATCTACGGCCCTCGCTGCTCAATGACAAGGCGCTGAAATTCCCCGAGGGCATGGCCACCCTGGAAACCCTGTTGCACATCTACAACCACGGTCGCGAAGCCGCGACGCGCTTGAAGGTGCTGCTCAGCGCCGCGTTGCTCTCCGGGCTGGTCAAGTGGGTGGATACCTTCATGTGGGCCTTCCCGCGCTGGTCGCCCAGTGCCCCGTTGGAGCGTCTGACGTTTACTGCCGACCCTTCGCTATTGCTGGTGGGCTTCGGCGGCATTATCGGCATTCGCGTGGGCCTGACCTTGCTGCTCGGCGCCTTGCTCGCCTGGGGTGGCCTGGGTCCCTGGCTGCTGGCGCAACAGTTGGTGACCTTGCCGGCGGGCAGCAGCGGCCCGCAGTTTGCCGCGTTGGTGGAGTGGTTGCTGTGGCCGGGTGTGAGCCTGATGGTGTGTTCCACCTTGGCCTCGCTGGCGATTCGTTTGTGGGCGTTGTACCGGTCCACTCACGCCAGCGGCGGATCAAGCTGGACGGTGCCAAAACCGGGGCCGGCGGCCGGTTTTGCGTTGGCGATCGTGCTAGTGGTGAGCTTGCAGGCGTTGCTGTTCGGCATCAATCTCGGCATGGCCTTGCTCACCATTCCCTTGGCGATCTGCCTCGCCGCCGTGGCTGCGCGCGTGGTGGGTGCCACCGGCATTCCGCCTATTGGCGCCATCGGGCAGCTGTCCCAGCTGAGCTTTGGCATCGTCGCGCCGGGGCAGGTGCCGATCAACCTGATGAGCGCCAACACGGCCGGTGGCTCGGCCGGGCAGTGCACCGACTTGATGAATGATTTCAAGGTGGGCAAGGCCATCGGCGCCACGCCGCATAAGCAGGTGATCGCGCAGATCCTGGGGATTTTCATCGGCAGTATCGTTGGCGTCTTCGCCTACCTGGCGTTGATCCCGGATCCGCAAACCATGCTGCTCACCGAAGAGTGGCCAGCCCCGGCGGTCGCTACCTGGAAAGCCGTGGCGCAAACCCTCACCCACGGGTTGGATTCACTGTCCACCAGCATCCGCTGGGCGATTGCCATCGGCGGCCTGGTTGGCGTAGTGCTCGGTGTGCTGGACAGCACCTTGCCAGCCCATCGCGCCCGCTTCCTCCCGAGTGCCGCCGCCCTGGGCCTGGCCTTTGTGCTACCGGCCTCGGTCTCGCTGATGATGGCCCTGGGCGCGATACTGACCTGGTTGGTGAGCTGCCGCTGGCCGAGCCTCACCGAGCGCTTTGCAATTACCGCCGCCGCCGGCTTGATTGCGGGGGAGAGCATCACCGGCGTAGGCGCTTCACTGTGGTCGATGGTGCACTGAAGCGTGGCTCGGCAGTTGCCGAGCCTGCCGCCAGGGCCTCAGGCGATCTTCACATTCATGGTGATCCTCGCGGTGAACACCTTCACGTCGCCCTCATCAAAAATATCCACCGGCACTATCTTGTCCCCTGCGGTGGACCAATCAATGCCGCTGCCATCCGCCACGGCGCGGATGTTCGTCTTGGCCTTCGCCAGGTATTCCACGGTCATGCCCTTGGGGATCCACTTGGCGCCTTGGGGGATCGACACGTCCGTCATCGTCCCACCCGCCAATTCCGCTGCGTTGCACAACGCAATGGCATGCACGGAGGCCAGGTGGTTGGTGATTTCCTTGCGAAACGGCACGTTGACCACCGCGTGCCCAGGCCGCAGCTCGGCGACTTGCGGGTTGATGGTGCTGAAGTAGGGCGCCACTTGGCAGGCCATTTGGCTAAACGCTGCAGGGCCTGCGCTGTTGAACAGGTTGAGAAACTGGCTCATGGATAATCCTCCTGATAATGAATACAGAATAATATTCTGTAACGGAACAATATTCCGTAAAATCCAGCCATGTCAAGCCGTGCCTTCTCTGCCGGCGGCTGTACCTTTAAACTCCGTACATTTGGCGAGCCACTTCATGCACGCACCTGATCTGATCGAGCGCACCTTCCCGGGCCGGCGCAGCGACCTCAAGCGCAGCATCCTGCGCGAGGCCCTGGCCAGCTTTAACGACGTAGGTATTGAAGCGACGAATATCGAAACCATCCGCGCGCGGTGCGAGACCAGCGTGGGCGCCATCTACCATCACTTCGGCAACAAGGAAGGCATCGTCGCCGCGCTGTTTTTTGCCGCGCTGGAAGATCAGGCCGCACTGCGGGAGCAACACCTCAAGCAGGCGCAAACCGCCCAGGCTGGCGTGGAAGCGCTGGTGCGCAGTTATGTGGAGTGGGTGGATGCGCAACCCGAATGGGCGCGCTTTATGTTCCAGAGCCGTTTCGCCGTGGCCAACGGCCCGCACAAGGACGAACTGCTCACCCGTAACAAACAGCGCAACGCGCAATTGACCGAGTGGATGAGCGACGAAGGCCGCCGTGAGGCGTTCAGCCATATCCCGGCAGAACTGCTGCTGTCGCTGATCATCGGCGCGGCCGAAAGCTATGCCCGTGCGTGGTTATCCGGCCGGGTCAAGCACAGCCCGAATCACTACGCCGCGTTGCTGGCGCAGGCGGCGTGGGCCTCGATCAGCCAAACGCCTCCACAATAAACGCCTCCAGGGTCGCCTCTTCGAGGATCTCCATGGAGAAATGCCCGAAACGCTTGGGCAGCCAGATAATGCGCCCCCCGGACGGCGATTGCAGGTTCTCGCGGGCCAGGGGCACGCCGTTTTCGTTCTCCGGCTGCACTCCGGCGGCGATCAGCTCGTCATAAGCGATCTCGATGTCTGGCGTGGTGTAGCAATGGCGGTAAATCATGCCTTCGCCGTGGGCGTCCAACAGTTCGCGCAGGTTGCCGGCGATCGGCTGGACCAGCATGAAGCGTTCTTGGCCCATCAGCACCACGGCATACCGCACATGCAGGCCGCCGCGTTCCCACACGAACGTCTTGGAAATGCGTGCCTTGAGAATGCGTGCGTAATAGGCACTGGCTTCTTCAAGGTTTTCGACCAGTATGTCGACGTGGCTGAATTTCAGATCCATGCTGTGCCTCCTCTCGAATCGATCCCCATGGTAACCACGGCGTCCGTCACGCAGAAAATTATTTGTCGGCACTCCCGAAGGCTGGCGTAGTCTGTTTCAAGACACCCCTCTCGCCCTGCGGAGCCTTCAATGATCATCGTCCACCACCTCAACAACTCACGCTCGCAACGCATCCTGTGGCTGCTCGAAGAACTCGGCCTGCCCTACGAGATCAAGCGCTACCAACGCGACCCGAAAACCAATCTCGCACCGCCGGAACTCAAGGCGATCAACCCGCTGGGCAAATCCCCGGTGATCGAAGACGGCGGCCTGGTGCTGATCGAGTCCGCCGCCATCATCGACTACCTGATCCGCCGCCACGGCCAGGGCCGCCTGCAACCGGACCCTGCCAGCGCCACGTACGACCATTACGTGCAATGGCTGCACTTTGCCGAAGGCTCGGCCATGTTGCCGTTGATGCTCAACCTCTACGTCGGCCGCCTGGGCGAGGCGGGTGCGCCGTTGCACCCGCGGATCGAATCGGAAGTCGCCAACTACCTCGGTTACCTGAACAACGTGCTCGCGGGCAAAGCCTACCTGCTTGGCGATGAGCTGAGCGGCGCGGATATCCAGATGAGCTTTATCGGTGAAATCGCCAGGGCTCAGGGCAAGTTGCAGGCCTACCCGAACCTGGCAGCGTGGGTGGAGAAATTCCAGGCGCGACCTGCGTATCGCAAGGCGGTGGAGCAGGGTGGGACGTATGTGTTTGCCCAGTGACTAACGCTGCTGCAACGCCACCTTCAGCCCCAGCCCCATAAACAGCGTGCCGATGATTTTGCCTTCCCAGCGCCGCAGTTTGGACAGCCCCTTGATGCCTCGGCTCAAGGGGCGGATGGCGAGGGCGAGCAGGCTGGTGTACACCGCGCTGAGCACCGAGAAGATCAGGCCCAGCACCGCGAACTGTACCAGCGACGAGCCGGCTTCCGGGTGGACGAATTGCGGCAGGAACGCCAGGAAGAAAATCGCGGTCTTCGGGTTGAGCACCTCGGCGCCCACCGCCTGGAAAAATGCCTGGCGCGGGGTGACGGCAGGCAAGGTCAGCCCCGCCTGTGTGCCGGTCTTGGCCATGAACGCGCGTACGCCCAGGTAGATCAGGTAGGCCGCACCGGCCCACTTCACCGCGTTGAACGCCGTGGCCGACGTCATCAGGATCGCCGACAACCCCAACGCCGCGCCCAGGGTATGCAGCAAGTCGCCGCACGCCACGCCCAGCCCGGTCGCCACGCCGACCTTGCGCCCGCCTTGCACGGTGCGGGTGATCACCAGCAGCACGGACGGGCCTGGAATCAGAAACAGGCCAATCACTACGGCGACATAGGTGATGAGGGAGGCGAGTTCAAACATGGCGGACGCTCTCGAAATAGGGCAAGCTCCCTCGCCACAGGTTACCTTTACCCTTTCTGCTTCTTAACTGACTGGCATTAGGCATGGTCCCCAGTTATCCCCAAGTGAATGGTGTTTACAACTGTTAACGGATTGAACGGCGCAATCGCTATAGGCTTTGGGGTGTCCGCCCTGGAGCCCATCGCCATGAACCTGCGAGCCACCGCCGCCACCTTGTTTGCTTTTGCGCTGCTGCTGCCGTCACCGGCCGAGGCCGCGACGCCGATCACCCACGTCGCCATCTACCGAGGCCCGGCGGGGTGTGACGACTGTTCCGAGAACGTGGCGAAGGCCCTGCAACGACTCAACCCCAACTATCACATCGATTTTGTGGGCGCGGATGAGTCGATCGACATCACGCCACAGACCCTGGCGCGCTACGATCTCTACGTGCAACCCGGCGGCGGCCAGGATATTCCCGCAGCGCTGCGCAGCCTGGGTGATGCGCGCAGCGAGGCCATCCGCAACTACGTCGCCCACGGCGGCCGCTATTTGGGCTTGTGCATGGGCGCCTACCTGGCGGATGACAACAACCTCGGCCTGATCCCCCAGGACCTCGACGGCGAAGCCGGCCGCCCCGGTTTCGAAGTGCCCGGCATCGCCGACGCCGCGGTGCAGGTCACGTGGGCGGGCAAGCCTGACCACGTTTTCTTCCAGGATGGCCCGTACTTTCCGAAAGGGTCGTATAAAACCATCGCCACCTACCGCAACGGAGACGTCGCGGCGGCGCGGTATACCTATGAAAAGGGCGTGGTGGTGCTGAGCGGCCCGCACCCTGAGGCCAGTCGGGAGTGGTTTGAAAATGCCGAGATCCCAGTGAGCAAAATGCCTGAAGGTGACCTGTTTGGTTCGTTGGTCCGCAGCTTTTGAGGCCCACCTGTTGCTTTGGAGTGAATAGGCCAGTCGGCGTCAGCGCACCACGTCCAGCGTCTGGATTTCATTCACATAGTGGGTCTGGCTCGACGTCGACTCCAGCGTCAGCGCCACGCCCAGATCTTCGATAAACGCGCGCGACGACGAGTAACCGTCCTGCTCGCAGGCCAACCGAATGGCATCGCCCGTCAGCGACGCAAACACCTGACGCGCCGGGAAGCGCTCGCCGACCTTGCAGGTCAAGGTGGTTTCGAGCGGTTTGTCGGTGGGCTTGACCGGCACGTTGGCCATCTTCAAGTGCGCACTCAGGGTCTGGCCCGGCGCCCAACTCGTCGGCAATTTCACCTCGGCCTCGCGGGTCTGCAGCACCTGGCCTTCGCCCACGCCGTTCATTTTCGACTTCAGCTGGATCAGGTCCGCCAGCATCAAACGGTCCACATTGAAGGCGGCGCCGTAGGCTTCATTCTTCACCAGCAAACCGCCCTCTGCCTTGAAGCGGATGGTGATCGGCGCGTCCTTGCCCGCGGCGTTCTTCGACAGGTAGCTGTAGCTCAACGTCTTGAACTTGGGTTGCAGCAGTGGTGCGTCGAGGCCCTGGAGTACGTTGGGTGGCACCGGCACATCACCTAGGTTGGTTTCAGCCACAGTGCGCGGGTAATCCACCGGTGCGATGTCCGGCCGCAACAGCGCCAGCAGCCCGGCATTCACGCCACCCTGCACCGAACAGCTCACACGGGAATACTTGCCCTCCGGCTCCACGATCAGCACTCGCTCCACATTGCGCAGCCCCGGCGCCTTGCCCGGCATCGGCTTGATCGCCTGCCAACTGTTGCCCACCTTCAACTCACTGCGCGTGTATTGCCCCTCGCCTTTTTGCAGTGCACCCGGTTGGTCGAGCAACGCCGCGAGGCGCGGGGCGACCTCATCAATGGTGCCGTCCACCGTAAAGCCCCAGAAGTAATACAGGCCCAGCGGGCCAAGATCGCTGACCTCATCGTTATAGGACAGCAGCTTCAACCCTGCGATGGCCGGCGCACTCACCGGCACGGCCGAGGCCTTGGGTTCGGTGCGGTCGCGCACCGCGATCCAGGTGAAGTCTTTCTCCTGCTTGAGCGGCGCATAGGCCTGCCAGGCGTCGCGATGGGTGTTCAGGCGGCTGAAGAACGTCTCGTCACAACGGGTGAAGGCCTTGAGCGTGTCGACCAAGGCGGCGTCATCGGCCTGGGCAAAGGAAGGTGCCAGCAGGGCAGACGCGAGCAGGGCAGCGGAAAACGGCAACTTCATTGGAGGGACTTCCTTATCGGCAGGCGAGGAACAGGGCCGGGGCATTATCCAGCAGTTGGGTGTCAGTCTCTAGTTGGCTGAGCGCATCAGGCGCAAACGCCAATTGCCGCCGTGCTGGGCGTGGCAGGCTTCTTCCGAGTCCAAGTGAACGCAACGCGCCAGTGGCACGGACGGGATCTCGGCATCCTGCAGTGCGGTGGCGGTCAACTCGCGGATACGCGCGTGCAGCCCTGTCGCCACGGCCTGCGCCTGGCTGGCGCGGGTGTCGAAGACCCAGGTGATGCGCAGGCTGCCTGGGAAGTCGGCGTAATTGACCGTGTGGGTCAACCATTCAAATCCTGGGATTTCGGCTTTGGCGGTTTCGCAGGCGTCGGTGAGCGCGGTGACAAGGCGGCGTTCGATGCGGGTGCTCTCGCGTTTGGATTGAACCATGGAAACCTCCGAACAAGACAAGCGCTATTCTTTGCGACCTTCGCACACCGCCTTCAAGCCCAGCACGGTCGTGGGCGTCTGGCCGATATGCGTGGTGGTGCTCACCACCATGTTCGCGCCACTGTCGCCTTCTAGGTGATACGGCTTGCCGTCGCAGACTTTCGCCGCTTTCTGGTTGATGTTTTCCAGCAGGCCTTCACGGGAATTGAAGATGCTGCCATGGCTGGTGATCATGTATTCGCCCGGTGCCACTTCGTTGGCGCCGGTGAAGGTGCAGCCGGCCAGGGTTAAGGTGATGCATCCGAGCAGCAGGCGTTTTTTCACGTCCATGTTCTCAAGTAGGGGGGAAAGGCCGGGAAGTCTACAACAATGCCAGGCTATTTTTCTGCGCTGTGAGAGCATGGCCGGGAAGAAGAGGGCGTCGTTAGAAAGGAGCATTAAATGAACAAAGCGCAACTGACCGCGCAGGCAGAAAGGGCCCCACACGGGCTGTTTTCGTGGAGCCAATTTGTCGCGCACACCGAGTTTCTGTGGCAGGACACCGTGCTGGTGGTGGACGCTGCCGCGTGGCAGCGCCAATGGTTCGAGCTGGAAATCATCAATGGCTTGGCATTGGCCGAGTGGGAAGAGCAGGGCAGGCCCGAGGACTTCTCTGCGCGTTGGCGTGAGGGCTATCAGCAGGAAGCCCTTGAACTGGTGAATGAGTTGCTGGGGCTGGCTGCTGATGTTTAGGGCCGTTTCGCTAGATGCCAGGATAAAGATCAGGAGGCGGCTGGTAGTTGGAGTCCTCGAAGCGGCTGTTGGTGTAATGCGTTTTGGCGGTAGGGCCGACGGGAGAGTACTTCACCTGCGGGTTCGGCGTGAGATGCCATCCAGTCCCGTCCTTGTCGCGCTCGATCAACGACGCTGACGCCGTGCAGCTGCCGCTGGACCCCGAGGTCAGACTGAACTGATAGTAGTGCCCGGCCTGGGGGACGAACTCCACAGTCACAAAGCACGACTGGGTTCGCGGCCCCTCCCAGAACATCCCCACATGGGTGTCAATGCCGGGCCGCACACGTGTTTCATAGTAGTCGGACGTCAGCTCCTGCCCGGCTTTGGGCATGCCCTGGTCCTGCGTATGGATGAACGGGAGCGGCCCGCTGCGGATAACGCCGCCTGAACGCACACCGTTTTCGTATTGGTAGAGATCGGCATGTTGCGTGAAATTGACGATGCGGACCCAGGCGGGATTCGGCTCGTTTTCAGGGGCGGTGAAGTAATGGGTCTGTGGGAAGTATTGGCAGCCTGCGAACAGCGGCAGTATCAGCAAGCAGAGCATAGGGCGTATCGACATGGCATGAGTCCTTTGCAACGTTGTCGTACAGACCATGAGAAAGCGCGCGCATTCCACCGCCGATGAAAGAAGCGTTCACCACCGAACGTCTGCCCATAGCGCGTGGTCACAGCTTTGCTGATAACCTGCTAATAGCTCAATGCCATTCCCTTGGTAGCCCCATGAAAACCCTACGCACCGCCTTCCCGGCCGCTTTCCCCCTGGGCGTTTCCCGTGACTCGGAAACCGCCCTGTCGGACATCGAATTCCTGCACCGCATCAGCCTCGACCTGATCGGCGAGCAAGACCTCGAAGCCCTCTACGGCAAGATCGTCGACGCCGCCGTGTCCATCACCGGCTCGCAGTTCGGCACCATGCAGCTGCTGTGCCCCGAAGGGCATCCGTCCGGCCATGGCGGCCAGTTGCAGCTCTTGTGTTCACGCGGCTTGCCACCGGAAGCGGTCGGGTTCTGGCAATGGGTGAGCCCCATGGCCTACAGCAGTTGCACCATGGCCCTGCAACTGGGCCAGCGCGCCATCATCCCCGACTTCGAAGAATGGCCCGACATCGCCGGCACCGACGACCTGCAAGCCTTCCGCAACACCGGCATCCGCTCGGCCCAGACCACCCCGTTGCTGTCGCGCGATGGCCGCCTGCTCGGCATGATCTCCACCCACTGGAGCACGCCGCACCAGCCGTCCGAACGCGACCTGCGCCTGCTCGACATCCTCGCCCGCCAAGCCGCCGACCTGCTGGAACGCACCATCGCCGACGAAGCCCTGCGCGAAGCCCAAGCCGAACTGCGCGCCCTCAACGAAACCCTGGAGCAGCGTGTAGCCGAACGCACCGCCATGCTCATGCAGGCCGAAGAAAAACTGCGCCAATCGCAGAAGATGGAAGCCGTCGGCCAACTCACCGGCGGCCTGGCCCACGACTTCAACAACCTGCTCGCCGGCATCTCCGGCGCGCTCGAGCTGATGAACCGCCGCATCACCCAAGGCCGCCTCAGCGACGTCGACAAATACATGGTCGCCGCCCAAGGTTCAGCCAAACGCGCCGCCGTCCTCACCCAACGCCTGCTGGCCTTCTCGCGCCGGCAAACCCTGGAACCGCGCGCCACCAACGTCAACACCTTGATGTACGGCATGGCCGAACTCATTCAACGCACCGCCGGCCCCGGCATCCAGATCGAAACCACCGGCGCCCCTGACGCCTGGACCGCCTTCGTCGACGTCAGCCAACTGGAAAACGCCCTGCTCAACCTGTGCATCAACGCCCGCGACGCCATGCCCCAAGGCGGCCGTATCCAACTGCAAACCAGCAACCACTGGCTCGACGCCACCGCCGCCCGCGCCTACGACCTGGCCGAAGGCCCCTACCTGCGCCTGAGCGTCACCGACACCGGCACCGGCATGTCCCCGGACGTGATGGCCCACGTATTCGAACCCTTCTTCACCACCAAACCCATCGGCCA